>CAZLRY010000200.1:5083-6178 GCA_964561675.1 uncultured Chitinophaga sp. | reverse complement strand
GCGTCGGGCTGATCACCGGCGGGTTGAAAAGGCGTATGCAACTGAAAAGCCATAGTGCAATTTACTTTAACCAACCGGAGTGTATAAGCGGAGTACCGGCTTTATTTAATTTTTCTTTGGGTATAACCTGAATAGTCCGGGAGCAGTGTCTCATATTCTTTATGCATCAGGGGAGAGGTCAGCAGGAAATCGGCCGTGGAGCGGTCACAGGCAACCGGGATATTCCAGGTAGCGGCCACCCGGAGCAAGGCTTTGATATCCGGATCATGTGGCTGTGCTTCCATCGGATCCCAGAAAAAGATCAGGATATCAATCTTGCCTTCGGCGATGGCCGCACCAATTTGCTGATCTCCACCAAGGGGTCCGCTTAAAAAACAATGGACGGGTTGTCCCAGTTCTTTACCCAGCAAAGTGCCGGTGGTGCCGGTGGCGTGGAGACTATGACTTTTCAGCATCTGCTCATTATAAACAGCCCACTCCACAAGTTCTTTCTTTTTATGATCATGAGCCACAAGGGCGATGTTTTTGCGCTCTTTTAGTATTCTTCGTTCCATAGAGGAAAATTAGTTAAAATAAGGGAATCAGGTGTCGGGTGTGGGGTGTCGGGTGTCAGGAAACAGCCACTTCTTAGAGAAGGTGTTAGCTGTTCGCTGTTAGGTGTTAGGAAACAGCCCCTGAAATCAGTCGGGAGTTAGTAGTTAGTAGTCGGGAGTCAACAGCCCCTACTTAGGAGGTTGAATCTAAAATAACAAGTATTTTCTCGTTTTACGTTATCTGCTCGTCACTCGTAGCTCGAAACTCGCAACTTATTCAGTCTTCCGGCAAAAAAAGGCGACCTCTAAGGAGGACGCCGTTTTATACTTTTTGGTGTGTATGATTACTTCAGTTCTGCAGATACGGTGATCTTAGGCTCAGTAGCAATTTTACCTGCTTCGATCGGGGCACCGGTGATACCATAGTCAGCCAGTTTAATGCTGAAAGAGGTAGTGGCTTTCAGGGAACCATCTTTTACTTCAAAAGTTACGGTAGTAGTAAGGGGTTTGGTTACATCGCGTACAGTCAGTTCGCCGGCAACGGTAACACTATAGGTACCCG
>CAZLRY010000200.1:0-4983 GCA_964561675.1 uncultured Chitinophaga sp. | reverse complement strand
GCAGAACTTGTTTTTTTCACTTGCGCGAATACGGCAGTAGAAAGGGTAACGAGGGAGATGATAAGGAATACTTTTTTCATGTGTATTGTTGTTTTGTTTGTTGACAGGTTATTATTTATTGATAGCGGAACGTTTGAAATTGATCACCGTGGCCTGGCGAAGCCGGCTGAATATACCTCCACTGCAGGAGGCTTTGATCGAGACAGAATCTCCCACGGCCATTTTTTTAACCGCCGCCACATCCGCCGCCTGGAAATCAAAAATGGCATAGGAACCGGAAGTGGAATCGGTGAATTTTACATTGATCGTACTGTCGGCTGCTTCGAGTTCAGAGATACGGCCATTTACTACTATGATCTTATCAGTATATTTTTTATTTGCGGTACTGTCGCTGCTGATAAACTCCTGAATGAGTTCGGTTGCGTTGACAGTATAAGCCGGTTTTTCTTTGGTTGTACTTGCAAATGTTTCGTTTTCCACCTGGTACTTGACAATACTATAACCGCCATAGGCGAGTATGGGTCCGATCAGTATCCAGGCGGCTTTCAACAGCATACTACCCGGGCGACTGGTCCAGATAAAAAGAAGCGCCGCAACGGCATGTATATACAAGGAAGGCTGGATCATACTTGCCAGACTCTTACCCACACCCAGGTCAAGTAATGTATGGGTAAATATGGCATACATAGTTGCCAGGGTAAGGGAAAGAGAGCCGGCAATTGCGGCAATCCATCCTGCTTTTTTGCCTTTATTATGCAGGAAGGCGGCCACTATGGTTAATACAGGAATTAATAAGAACAGATAAAAGGTAAAATTCAATTGGGGATAAGGATTAGCCAAGCCAAACTTGTCAGCCGAAACAGCAAAGAAATTCCCGATTGGCAGTTCAAGACCACTTAGTTTATACTCTTCCCATTTTACCCAGGGAAGAAAAAAAGTAAACAGCATGGCTGAAGCAGCAAACAGGTGAAGGGGGTTTTTTTGAATGTTTGTCTGGGACATATAGTTTCTTAAACGATCCGGACCCGTGCTTGGTTGCGAACCGTTAAACAAATATACAATGTTTAAACATTGAATGGATGTTTCAAATGTAAATTATTTGTGAAGATCAGGGTGTTTTATGTGTTCAACAGAAAGAAAGCCCCAAAATTTTATTGCAAATCAATGATTTATGTTTCAAATTACAAAAAGCAAAAGGGCCGCAATAAATTGACGGCCCCTTACTTACTAACCCATTAAACTAATAGACAATATGGCTTATGTTGTCTGCATTTCCTTGATCTTTTCGCGGATCTTGCCTTCGATCTCTTTGGCCAGTTCCGGATTGTCAACCAGAAGTTGTTTGACGGAATCACGTCCCTGTCCCAGCTTATCACTATTATAGCTATACCAGCTACCACTTTTCTGTACGATACCCAGTTCCGTTCCCATATCAATGATTTCCCCGTTTTTGGAGATACCTTCCCCGAAAATGATATCAAATTCAGCTGCACGGAAAGGAGGAGCTACTTTATTCTTCACCACTTTTACTTTTACGTGGTTACCGATGGCTTCATCGCCGTCTTTTACCTGCTGGGTACGACGGATATCAAGACGAACGGACGCATAGAATTTTAAGGCATTACCACCCGTGGTTGTTTCAGGATTTCCAAACATCACACCGATTTTCTCGCGGAGCTGGTTAATGAAAATACAGATGGTATTTGTTTTAGAGATAGTGGCGGTGAGTTTACGCAGGGCCTGACTCATCAGACGGGCATGGAGACCCATTTTGCTGTCTCCCATTTCCCCTTCCAGTTCGCTTTTAGGAACCAGGGCGGCTACGGAGTCAATCACCACTACATCCAGGGCACCGGAAAGAATCAGCCGGTCAGCAATTTCGAGGGCTTGCTCGCCGTAATCAGGCTGGGAAATCAGCAGGTTGTCAACGTCCACACCCAGTTTCTTGGCATAATTACTATCAAATGCGTGTTCCGCATCGATAAAAGCGCACATCCCCCCTTTTTTCTGTGCCTCAGCGATCACATGGGTGGCGATGGTGGTTTTACCGGAAGACTCTGGTCCGTAGATTTCTACCACACGACCACGGGGAAGACCGCCGATACCAAGGGCCACATCCAGGCCAATACTACCAGTGGAGATCACTTCCTGTTCTGTTTCGGTTTTCTCATTCATCATCATCACACTTCCCTTGCCATAATCCTTCTCAATCTTATCCATAGTAAGTTTGAGGGCCTTCAGTTTTTCGCTGTTTGCTGACATATCGGTTGATTTTTCTTGTTTTGCCATTTTTCAAAATTAGCGGAATGAACTCCCGCGGGTGTAAAAACTAATTAACAATCAAAACTAAATGATTTAGCAAGAAAAAACTAATAATTTTTGGATTATTTTTCCCGGATTGGCTGTTTTTTTTCGGAAAAAAGGGTGGTGTTTTATGGATTTTCATTGGGGAAAACAACAATAACGGACAGTACAGCACCCTGCCATCTAACCCGGTAGCGGGTCACAGTAAATGGCCGATTTCATGAAATTTGTTAAGATGGGTAAGCGGCCAATCAGCCAAAAACCTGGGCGGCCAGCATCGACAATAAGCCTAAAGCAAACCCGCCATAAATCTCAGTCCGGGTGTGGTCGGATACGATAAAACGGGCTGTGCTCACCAGGCCTGCTATGAATAATGCAATGGCGAGGTATACACCAAAATTCAATGCCTGAGTAAATGCCAGGAGAAATAAAAAGGTGACGGCAATGCCCATTGAAATGGCATGCAGGCTGATCTTCATTCTAGTATTTACCATCAGTCCGGTCCAGGAACTGATCCAAATGGCCAGCGCAAAACGAATGGCCATATCCGGGTATTCGGGCAGGTTATGCCATACATACCAGATCCAGAAATACCAGACACCGCAGGCCACGAGGGGTATGATACGGTCTTTCTGTTTTTTGAGTTGGATGGATTCAATAAATCCGAGGGCCTTTAATAATAATACGGTGACCAACGGAAAGAAAAGATACATGGCCGCAGACTGCAGCATCACCATTAGTTTTTGCCGGGGATCGAAGCCGGTAAATTGAAATGGATGCTCATAAATAAGAAATGCCATGACATATAAAGGCACAAATACCGGGTGGAATACCCAGGAGATAAAACGGGCTATAAGCCGCAACAAGAGGGGTTGATCCGTTTGTTCGTCCATCCTATCGGTTGATGCTGAGCTCAGTACAGTATTCATAAGTTGTATTCTGGTTGCAAAGTAAGGCAATCTGTAAAAAAGGGTGCGGTTTTTGTATATTGGCAGGGCGCGCCAGACTGGTAGGGAACCGATTTTTTACAAATACCTCAGTATGAAGAAACTACTGCTTGCTTTTCTTTTCATCTCCGCTGCTTTACAGGGATCGTCCCAGAAAATCGATAAGGCGAAAATGCAGGCCATGTATGATTCTATCAAAGCGGCCGGCATCCGCTACCCTGAATTTGTCATGGCCCAATGCATGCAGGAAACCGGCAACCTCAAATGCAAACAATGCTGCCTTCGCTACCATAATCTCTTTGGTTTCTATATAAAAGGAAACAAGTGCAAAAAATTTGAATCCGATGCGGCCTGCATCGCCTATTACAAAACCTGGCAGGACAAACGCTATGATAAATGGCGGGCCAAACATCCCAAAGCCGATTACTATCACTTCTTAAAACATGTGAAGTACGCTACCGGTGATAAATACACGAATGAACTGAAGCCGAAAGTGGCGTGGGTGAAGAAGAATCTGAAGCTATAGGCTACTTTGTTCATCCTTCGATACGTCCCGCATGATTATTTTCGCCAGCCATGTAAAATTACTTTAGCGGGACTACTCAGGATGACAACATCATTCGGCTTCGTAGGTAGGAGAGCAGATAGATGCTCAAAGACTAGAAAGTAAATCATAAGGAACCTCTTAAGAATCGAAATGTTGATGTCACCCTGAGTAGACGCATAAGAAGTAATTCAGGGCGTGAACAATATCATCAGCGTCGTATCGAAGGGTTACGCAACCCTTTTATCTTCTGTATATGAAACGGCGTATGCGCCGCGAAAATATTATTGATGAATAAGAGTTCATTGATGCCTTCAGCTTTGAGCATGCCCAGGAAATCACCGGTATAATAGCGCTGATCCACCACAATCACTTTTTCATAGTTATTGATCAGGAAAGGAGCAAAGGCATTCCCGTATGACTCCTTTACGATCGCGATCTTACGGCCGTTTTTTTGCTGGGTTTCCATTTTTACAATAGGGAGATCACCCTGCAGGAATACTGAATAGCTATTGCCTCCGCTGGCGCCTTCTCCGTACATTTTTGATTTGGCCCAGTAGTTCAGGCTCGTCACACTGCCAATGTAAAAACGTACAGAATCCTTAAACATATAATAACGTACGGAATCCGGATTCTCTTTCAGTTTGGGATCACGGGTGAGGCGGTAAAGTGAACCCAGAAAAGCAGGCTTAACTTTAGAACGGACGGTATCCAGTGATACCGGAGTCAGTCCCGCCGTCTCACAGAAAGCCCGGTACGCATAATAAGCACCCAGACTGGTCCAGTGGTGGTCAGTATTGAAATAGATATACTCTTCCCGGTGCTTGCGCATTTCATCAATGGCCCAGACTTTTTTAATATTCGAATCAAGTGAATTATATACATGTTCAATGGCCGGACGATTGGGCTTCTGCAGTTTCTTGTATTTCTCCGTTAATTCAAATTCGAGTGCCACCGGAATGATCAGGTTATACACCAGCAGATTGGGAATACCGGCGCGGTTATACGAATTGATCACATCCGCATAGGCTTTGCCCATAGCGGGGCCGCCGCCAAACATTTCAAAAGCACGGTTCTTGAAAACAAACAGGCTCTTCTTCACTTCTCCCACGGCACCATCATCCGGACGAAGACCGGCTGTCTGGTTTTTTGTGGTATCCATTTCCTGTTTTTCATTGGCCTCTGCAT
>CAZLRY010000199.1:0-6183 GCA_964561675.1 uncultured Chitinophaga sp. | reverse complement strand
TAAATATAGTATTGGAACTGTTATGATTAATTAATTGAAAATGTAATAAAAAAAAAAAATATAAAAAAACCGTTCGTCCAGAACTTTAGTACACTATTAACGGTTCAGGCTGTAAATTGTTACATGCAGGCCGGTAAAAAAAATACCTATTTTGCACATCTGGGGAAAACTAGGCGGCGATTCTACTGGTTTTTTTTACTTAACTTGTTGATAACAACAGTTTTCAGGGGGCAAAGGGATTTTGCTGTCTGAACCAGGCCTTAAACAGATTCAGCACTTTTAAAGACCGGAATTCATGCAAGAAAATCCATACCGGGAAGATAGTGAACTACTTCAGGAACTGCTCAGACAATTTGAAAACTTAAAAAATGGCCGCCCGCATTCTTTTATTGAAGAAGATTCCTTTGAAAAAATAATCGATCATTATCACGGTAATGAGGACCTGAAAATGGCAATGTCTGCCGCAACCCACGCCTGTGAGCAATATCCCTATTCGGCAATGTTACGGATCAAAAAAGCCGATATTTTGCTGGCCAGACGGCAATATCATACGGCGCTTGATGTACTGGAACAAGCCACCTTGTTGGACAGCGGGGATATCAATCTCTATATTCTGAAGACGGAAGTCTACCTGGCACTGGATCAGCAGGAGAAAGCTGTAACCCTGCTGGAAGAAGCGATTTCGTTGTTCGAGGGAGAGGAGCGGATGGAACTCCTGTTTGAATTGGCGGATGTATATGACGATTACGAAGACTTTGAGAAAGTATTTGATTGCCTGAAACTAATTCTGGAGGATGATCCGAATAATGAAGAAGCACTGTATAAAATCTGTTTCTGGACAGATTTCACCGGACGTAATGAAGAGGGAATCCGGCTTCATTTAAAAATTATAGATGAATATCCTTATAATGAACTGGCCTGGTTTAACCTTGCGGCTGCTTACCAGGGTTTAAAGCTCTATGAAAAAGCCATAGATGCCTATAAATACGCGATCACGATTGAAGAAAAATTTGATTACGCTTACCGGAATATGGGGGACGCCTATATCCGCTTAAGGAAATATAAAGAAGCGATTGAAGCGCTTGAGAAAGTAAATGAACTTGCCAAGCCGGAAGATGTGATTTTTGAAGCGATTGGTTATTGTTATGAAAAGCTGAAGAATCCGGCCCAGGCCCGCTTTCATTACCGGAAGGCTTCGCACCTGCGCCAGGACGATAGTAAGTTGTTTTATAAAATCGCGTCCACCTATTTTAATGAAAGGCAGTGGACGGCCTGTATCCGTCAGCTGGAAACCGCCATGAAAATACACCGTAATCAACCGGAGTATAATTTACTGGCCGGTGAATGTAAACTGCAGCTTGGCCTTTACCGTGAAGCAGTACAGTATTTTTCAACCGTTGTCCGGTTGCGTCCACGGAACGCCAACGGATGGGAAGCCCTGATACGCAGCCTGTACATGGGTGGTTTTTGGGAAGAAGGAATAGAACAGGCGGAAGCCGCTTTGAAGTTAACCGGAAACAAACCCCTGTTCCTGTATTATAAAGCAGCACTGCTGTTTGCCGCCGGTAAATCAAAAGAGGCCCTTTTGTGGCTGGAAAATGCATTACAGGCAGCACCCCGGTTATTGAAAAAAATGGTGGAATTAAATCCGGCCCTCCTGCAGAACCAGTCATTGGTCGATCTGCTTGCCAGGTACAAGCGAAACAAGTCAATCTGATCCGTTCCTTCATTAAATCACACAGAAGCCCGCGAATCTTCCTTATTTTTGCCGCGTTTTAATATTGAGGTACATTTAATTATAAGAGTATGAATTTTAATTTAACGCAAATACCGGACAGGAAACAAAAGCCCAGGCAATCAGGCCTTACAATGGTAATGGATAAAGGGCTGAGTATTGAGGAAGCCAAAAATTTCATGAGTGTTTCTTATCCGCATGTGGATATTGTTAAACTGGGATTTGGCACTTCATTCGTGACACCCAACCTGCGGGAAAAGCTGGAAGTGTACCGTTCCTACGATATCCCGGTTTATTTCGGCGGAACATTGTTTGAAGCCTTCCTGATCCGTAACCAGTTTGAAGATTATATCAGTGTTTGCAAGGATTTTGGCATCAGCTATATGGAAGTCAGTGACGGCTCTATCACCATCCCGCATGCCGAAAAGTGTGGCTATATTGAAAAGCTCACCAAGCATGGTACTGTACTGAGCGAAGTAGGCAGTAAAGATGCTGCCCATATCATTCCCCCCTACAAATGGATTGAACTGATGCGGGCTGAACTCGAAGCCGGATCCTCTTATGTAATAGCAGAAGCCCGGGAGGCCGGTAATGTGGGTATATACCGGGGTAGTGGCGAAGTACGGGAAGGATTGGTGCAGGAAATTCTGACACAGATTCCCGGTGAGCAGATCATCTGGGAAGCACCCCAGAAAGCACAGCAGCTCTATTTTATCGAATTACTGGGTTGTAATGCCAACCTGGGAAATATTGCACCTTCTGAAGTAATACCCCTGGAAGCGATGCGGATCGGTTTACGAGGTGATACCTTCGAACTATACCTTGATAAAAAAGAAACGGTCTGATGCGGCTATTCGGCCTGATTGGAAATCCACTGGGACATTCTTTCTCTGAAAAGTATTTTACCCGGAAGTTTGAGGAACTGCAAATCCACAACTGCCGGTACAAATTGTTCCCCCTTTCAGCTATCACTGAATTGCCAGCATTACTGGATGCGCATCCTTCACTCGAAGGATTGAATGTCACAATCCCCTATAAGAAAGCCGTTTTAGCTTACTTAACGGACTCTCTTATACCGGAAGGACTAAATGCATGCAATTGCATTAAGATCAGAAACGGAAAGCTGACTGGTTATAATACGGATGTATTGGGGTTCGGGAAAAGCCTGACCCCATTGCTGAACAGCGCACAGCAGCGGGCGCTGGTATTGGGAAATGGCGGAGCAACTGAGTCGATTCTGTATGTATTGAAAGAAAAAGGAATTCCGTTTGAAGTGGTGAGCCGCAGCCTGCATAAAGGATCTACCCTCACTTACAGCGAGCTCACGCGGGATATCGTACAAGCACATACACTGATCATCAATACCACACCATTAGGTACATATCCTCATACAGACAATTCCCCGGATATTCCTTATGAGGGGATTACCCACCGGCATTTACTTTATGATCTGGTGTATAACCCGCCACTCACAAAATTCCTGCAACAGGGAAAAGAAAAGGGGGCACAGGTCAAAAACGGGGAAGAAATGCTGGTGATTCAGGCTGAAGAAAGCTGGTCATTCTGGAACCGGGATTAAAAGCCCTTCATCTTCAGACGGGCTTCTTCCGGTACACCTGTAATTTTCTTTAAAGTATAATCGAAACAGACCATCCCGGTCCTGGCAAGGGCCACGGTTATGTTTCCGGCGGGGGTGTTTTTTTCCAGTTTATAAAACAGTTCAAATCCAACCCGTGAAATTTCGCCAGCAGTCACAAAGGCCATTAAGGATTCGCCATAAAACAATTCTTTTTTAAACTCTATGCACACGTCAGACATGATCAGTGCAGAACCGGCCAGATTCATTTCCGTATAACCGAAACTCCCAAGGTACTGCATACGCGCCTCATGGATCAGGGACAGGATCGTGTCATTGCCGGCATGTCCGCCATAGTTAATATCTGTTATCCGGACAGGGATCGGACAGGAAAACGTAAATACCGCGGGTGTTACTAATTTATTCCTTCCCATATTTGTGTAGTGCCGGTTCGCTGTTTTTTATCGGTTAGTTCTCTTCTTCCGTATTGATGAGCAACAGTAAGTCCAGGAAACTGTCTCCTGAATGCCCAAGCGATGATGTAATCATTTTTTCCCTCCATTTTTTCAGCTGATCTGTACAGGCCGGATCCTCTGCTTCACCGGAAAGACAGCAAACCATACCGCCGAGCTTTTTGGAAACCCGGATGATATTTCCTTCCGGGGTCATAAGCTTTATATAACGTTCAGCCGGTTTGTTTTCAGAAAGTACCGTTTCCTCGGTAGTAAGTCCTCTTGTTCCCGCATCCCCGCTATAGGTATTAAAATAAAAGCCGGATACTTCGCGGGCTATTTTTTTATCAGGGTACTCCAGTTTTGCATATGTTTTTTTACTGGCTTCCAGCGCGGCATCATTGCGGGCATCCTCATTCTCTGCAGAAGCTGTGGCTACCAGTTCATCCAGCGTTTCTTTTGTCAGATCCGATTTGCCCGGATCAATAGCAGGAAGTGTGTCCTGGTGTAAGGCCATCTCTTCACCTTTAACTCCGGGCTGAACCATCCGCATAATGCCAACGCCAATGGTAACTAAAATAGCTGCTGCGGCAGCGTAGCGCCACCAGGGGGTTATTCTTTTAATTGGTTGTTGTTCAGTATCAAGTTCATGGGCAATTTTGTCCCAGGTTCCATGTGGGGGAGTTACTTCAGTATTTGCGAGTTGTTGCCCGATACTGATTTCTTCAAGGCCTGATAAAATCCGGTTCCAGTTATGCGGAGCCGGGTTCACTTCTGCCACGGCAAGCTGATGTCCGGTAGTTTTATACGCTTCCATTTCCCGGAGCTCCGAAAGAATATGCTCCCAGGCAGCCGGTGGCGGGGGTACTTCGTGATTCAATAGTGTATTACGGATCTGCTCACTCATGATTTCGTACTTATTCCTCTTTGACGGTCTATATGCGTTCTGACCATGTCTTGCAGGATGACCTTGGCCCTGGATAATTGTGACTTACTGGTGCCCTCGCTGATGCCTAACTGGTCGGCTATCTCTTTGTGGGTATAGCCCTCAACCACATACATGTTAAAAACGGTACGGTAACCAGGGCTCAGTTCCTGTACCAGCGCCATAATATCTTTGGCTCCCAGTTCATCCAGCACGGACGTATATTTTCCCTCGATTGTATTTTCTTCTTTTTCTGTTACGGGCAGCAGGTATTTCTTTCGGCGGAAATGCTCAATGGCCGTATTGACAAAAATCCTCCGGATCCAGCCCTCAAAAGAGCCTTCGTTCCGGAAACTGTCCAGTTTTTTAAAGACCTTAATAAAACCCTCCTGTAAGATGTCTTCCGCTTCTTCGGCATTGCCGGCATAACGGAGACAGACAGCATACATCCGGGGGGAAAACCGGCGGTACAATTCCTCCTGCATTCGCCGGTCACTTTCCATGCATCCTCTTATAAGGTCGCTGTCACTGATATTTTGGTTGCGTTCAGGTGTCAAGATTTGGTGGTTTTATTACAGGCTATTCAAAAATGCTACCAGTTTTTGGGTGGCTTTCTTCCGGTGACTGAACCGGTTCTTTCCTTCCATGTCCATTTCCGCAAAACTAAGGTCCGAACCGTCAGGTACAAATACCGGATCATAGCCAAAACCGTTATTTCCACGTCTTTCTATGGTAATATTGCCTTCGCAGATGCCTTCAAACAGGGTTTCCTGCCCGTTTATTAACAAGGATATAACGGTCCGGAAACGGGCCCGCCGGTTACCAGTTCCATTCAGTTTATCCAATAGTTTGTCAATATTTGCTTCAAAGGAAGCCTCTTCACCGGCATATCGGGCACTTTTAACCCCCGGCTCCCCACCCAACGCTTCCACTTCCAGTCCTGTGTCTTCACTAAAACAGTGGGAGCCTGTCAGTTCAAAAATAGTGGATGACTTGGTACGGGCGTTTTCCTCCAATGTGTTATATGGCTCAGGTATATCAATGTTGATCCCGGCTTCCTTCAGGGTTATCAGCTCCAACGGACCTTTCAGAACAGCGCGGATTTCATCAACCTTATGCTGGTTATTTGTGGCAAAAATCAGTTTCAATACAGCAATTTATATGGTAAAGAGTATTTTAAGATTATTCCAGAGACGGGTTTTAAGCGCCCGGTCGTTTTCCATTCTTCCAAGGTCCGGGCACCAATGATAGGTACATCCGTTGAAAGCCTGAAGCTGAAATTCGGGAAAACTTAAGGGCAGATTGATATCACCCGGTTCAAGTCCGAACAGCAACACCCGGCTACTGTGGAATTGGGTCAGCAAATCTTTATAACCAGTTCCTGGAGCATGATGCAGGTTTACAATCGACACATCGGCAATACTTAATTTACAGGCTGCCAGTATACCGGTCAGAAACTTTAATTCCTCATCCGGCAAAAAAACAACATCCGTGT
>CAZLRY010000198.1:0-6212 GCA_964561675.1 uncultured Chitinophaga sp. | reverse complement strand
AACCTCCACCCCCCCCGTTTCATTCAGCAAATGCTCCACCCAAAGCGGATTATGGAAATAAAGCAGGGTCTTCTGGTATTGCTCTTCAAATTTTTCTGGTGATTCAGTTTGGAGTTTTTTGGCAAGCAGTAATTGGGCTGCTCCGAAATAGGGATTCCGCTCGGCATAGGCTGTCAGTTCCGGCAGACTGCAGTGCTCCAGTGAGTCCTTTTGCAGCAGGGATTTTACCAATTGATTGATACTGACGTTCATGCCTGCAAGTTAAGTGAAAGGTTGTTTATTGGAAAGAAGGATACACAGTTCCTGCTTACCATTTTGAAAATAATTTAGTGAAAATATCATCAGTCAGGGTCCGGATCATTTCTTCGGCGAGGTTGATTTCGGCCTGCTGAAATGACTGGTCACCTCTGAATTCAAAACTCCGGCTTACTTCATGCTTTTCCGTTTTATCCGTTTTGCGATCCTGTAAAATGATGGAGATACCCACAGTTAACCGGTTATTGGAAGCCTGCTGGCCTGTGATCGCTGAAGTACTGAAAGAGTATTGGGTAACGGTGCCGCTGATCTCCCAGTCTGCATTGTCATTATTGGTTTGTGTAAGCTTGGTTTGCGAAAGTATTTTCTGCCGTAATTTATCGGACAAAGCCGGACTCAGGGTAGGGTTGACATAGGAGGCCCTGTTTTCCAGCAGGTTGACCTTGATCGTCTTGATGGAATCAGGGATGGCCGCATCGGTAAACCGGTAGATACCACAACTGGAGCTGCTGAAAAGGGCAGCGGCAAACAGGAGGGCCAGGATACCGGCCGGCAAAAGGGTTGATAATTTTTTCATTATTCTTCGATATCGTATTCTTTTAATTTACGGTACAGGGTCCGTTCACTGATCCCCAGGTCCAGCGCGGCATCTTTGCGTTTTCCCTTGTGCTTTTTCAGGGCTTTGATGATCAGTTCTTTTTCTTTGTCCATGATGTTCAGGCTTTCTTCTACTTCCACATGATCCTGAATGTCATTATTCATCAGTACAGGTTGTGCATGGGGAGTAACGGACTGAATCGTTCCAGGTACATGCATGGGTGGAAGCATTTCCTGTCCGGAATGTCCGGAATGCCGCAAGTCTTTGAGTTCATTCAGGATATGCGGGTTTTGTGCCACCAGTTCCGGGTTCTGTAACATATCCAGGAACATGCGTTTTAATTCCGTTACATCTTTTTTCATGTCAAAGAAAAGCTTGTACAGTATTTCCCGCTCATTGGCAAATTCCGGGCCATTTGCTGCACCTGCTGAACCGGAAAGCATCGGTAACCGGTTACTGGAATAAGGCTGCAGGAATTTTGTAAGATCTTTTGCCCTGATCTGTTTGTCCTCACTTAAAACAGAAATCTGTTCTGCAATATTCTTCAATTCCCGCACATTACCGGGCCAGGGATAGTTTATTAACAGTTGTTTTGCTTCATCATCCAGTTGTACGGATGAGGTTTTATACTTGGTGGCAAAGTCAGCGGCAAATTTGCGGAAGAGCAGGTGAATATCTTCGGGACGGTCATGCAATGCAGGTACGCGAATGGGTACCGTACTCAGACGATAATAAAGATCTTCCCTGAATTTACCGGACTGCACCTGTTGCAGCAGATCCCGGTTGGTGGCGGCAATCACGCGTACATCCGTCTTCTGCACTTTGGAAGAACCTACTCGGATGTATTCACCGGTTTCCAGTACCCGCAATAAGCGGGCTTGTGTACCAAGGGGCAGTTCTCCTATTTCATCCAGGAAAATGGTGCCTCCGTTTACGGTTTCAAAATACCCTTTACGGGCATCCACCGCACCGGTAAAACTGCCTTTCTCATGTCCGAATAATTCGGAATCGATGGTGCCCTCAGGGATCGCCCCGCAGTTCACCGCAATGAACGGATTATGCTTGCGGGCGGATAAGGAATGAATGATTTGTGAAAAAACCTCTTTACCCACACCGCTCTCTCCATTGATCAGCACCGTAAGATCAGTGGCGGCTACCTGGATAGCCACCTGCAGCGCATAATTCAGCGCCGGTGAGTTACCGATGATGCCAAAACGGTTTTTAATACTTTGAATATCCATAGTCTTGGCCCGAAGGCCTGGTATTTATTATGCAATAATTTTTCCCAGCAGGGTGGCCTGGGTGCAATCCGTTACCTGCACGTTTACATAATCACCCTTTTGCAGGGGATATTGTTCTTTCGGAAATACGATCACTTTATTCTGCGAACTCCGGCCCATCCAGTCCTGGTCACTTTTTTTGCTATCGCCTTCAATCAGCACGGTAAAGGATTTGTTCAGATCGCGTTTATTACTTTCAAACGAAAGCCGTCCCTGAAGATCAACAATCTCCTGCAGTCTTCTTTTCTTCACGTCCAGGGGTATATCATCCGTATACCGGCGTTGTGCCAGTGTGCCGGGACGTTCACTGTAAAAAAACATATAACTCATGTCGTAACGGCTGTATTCCATTACGGCCAGGGTTTCAAGGTGATCTTTTTCTTCTTCGGTACAGAACCCGGCAATAATATCTGATGAAATGCCACAATCGGGCATGATTTCACGGATCCTGTCTACTTTGGCCATATACCACTCGCGGGTATACGTACGGTTCATCAGTTGCAACACCCGGGTGGAACCGCTTTGCACCGGCAGATGGATATACTTACAGATATTATCATAGCGGGCCATCACGTGGAGTACTTCATCCGTAATATCTTTCGGATGCGAAGTGGAAAACCGGACCCGGAGCAGGGGAGAGAGCTGTGCCACTTCTTCCATCAGATTGGCAAAAGTGATCACACGGTTAGTCGTCTCTTCCACGAAATAATAACTGTCAACATTCTGTCCGAGCAGGGTCACTTCCCGGTATCCTTTTTCAAATAAATCACGGCATTCAAGCAGGATGCTGGCTGCATCGCGGCTTCTTTCCCGACCACGGGTAAAGGGTACCACACAGAAAGAGCACATATTATTACAACCCCGCATGATACTCACAAATGCACTGACCCCGTTACTATCAAGACGAACCGGCGAAATATCCGCATAGGTTTCATCCCGGCTTAATAATACATTAACCGCTTTTTGTCCGCCGGATGCCTCAGCCACCAGCTCAGGTAAGGAGCGGTAAGCATCCGGTCCGACCACGATATCCACTAATCGTTCTTCTTCGATAAATTTTGATTTCAGCCGTTCAGCCATACAGCCCAGTACACCCACCAGCATTCCTTTTTTCCGAAGCTTGAGTTTCCGGAATTCGGTCAGTCGTTTACGCACTGTTTGTTCCGCTTTTTCCCGGATCGAACAGGTATTGATAAAGATCAGGTCGGCTTCTTCCAGGTTACGGGTGGCACCAAAACCCTCCTGATTCAGAATCGAAGCCACTACTTCACTGTCAGCAAAATTCATCTGACAGCCATAGCTTTCGATATAAAATCTTTTTTGATATTGATTCGGATCCTGAACAAAGGGGGCATAGGCTTCCCCCTGTCTTCCTTCATCTTGCTTTTCCCGATCATTCGGGGTTACCTTATCTGTCATTAAATCAATCATCCAGCCCTCATTTTGAAGAGCAAATATACCTAAATCCCGGGAGAATGTGACAGGTTGTCATAACTGCCTGAGTTGCTGATAAACAGATGTTTGTATTTATCTTTTATGTAAAAAGAAGCCCTGAACGGGCAAGTTCGTCCTAACTTTATCGTCTAATCAAACATGTTGAAAAGGTACCAGCTCCTTTTTGGGTTTTTGTTTTGCGGTTTTTTGGGCATGGCCCAGGTCAAATCAATTGCTGGATTACTGACCGGAAATGTGATGGATGCCCAAAGCAAAGCATTGGAAGGGGCAACGGTACGCCTGATTTCTTTTGCCGATACACTCAATAGCCGCACCATCCTTACCGATAAAGCAGGAGAATTCAGTTTCAGCGGTATTGCTTTCGGGTATTATAAACTTTCCGTGAGTTTTGTCGGTCTTCAGCCGTTAACCCTCGACAGTATCTATTTCCGTTCAGAACGTTTCGATTTCAATATGGCGGATATCACCCTGAAGCCAAAGTCTAATGAGATGATGGAAGATGTAGTGATCTATGCTGAAAAACCTCTCATTCAATCAAAGGACGGGAATATCACCTTTAATGCCGGGGAGTCAGCGCTTGCGGCCGGTGGAACAGTCAGTGAACTATTGACCCAGGTGCCACTGGTGACCAAGGATCAGGATGGAAAAATATCAGTTCGCGGCAAGGAGCCCAAGATCCTGATCGATGACAAACCGGTTTCCTTAAATATGCAGCAATTGCAGGACCTGCTCGAATCGATGCCTGGCAGTTCCGTGGAGAAAATCGAAGTAATGACCAATCCGCCGCCCCAGTATGCCAATGAGCAAGGGGGGGTGATCAATATTGTGACCCGTAAGGGAAGGGTGGGTAAAAGCGGACGGTTATCTTTATCCGGAGGTACGAGGGGGGAGTTTTTATTCAATGGGAGTTTTAATTACCGGAAACAGGGATTGTCGATCAGTATCAATGCCGGTGCCGGGTATAATAAATACGGAGGCAGTGGGTATTCGATCCGGAATAATTTTTATGCGGACTCTGCTAATTTCTTCAATACACTGAGTAGCAACCAGAGCGAAAGTGTCCGGCCCAATTTCCGGTTTAATCTGGATTATGATTTCAATAAGAAACACGCGGTGAATGTGACCCTGAATTATAATCAGAGTGATGTGGAAAGTGTGAATTCAACCGAATACAGAAATATTAACCGTTTTGATGAATTATGGAAACTGAGTGTGCGTGAAATCCAGAGCCTTGGGAAAGGGTATAGTCCCAATGCCAGTGTTACCTATACCTATCGTGGCCAGCCAGGAGAAGTGCTCCGGATCATCAACAGCTACCAGTTCTCCTGGAATGAAAGTAACCGGGATTTTAATCAGGAGTTTTTTAATCCTGATTTCACACCCACCGGCCTGGACTCCATGCAGCGGCAAAACAACAATACTAAAGTAAACGGCCAGACCCTGAACCTGAATTATGACCGGATGCTGAAGAATAAAAAAACCTTTCTCTCGGTTGGAGGCGTTTATAACCGGTCGAATAATCATGTAACCATTGATGCCAGTTATAAAAAGAAACCGGAAGGAACGATGGAAAAACTGGATATGCTCAGTAATGATTTCTGGTTTCACCAGACTGTAGGCAATCTGCGGGCTTCCGTACGACAATTACTGGGAAAGGATTTTAGTTTTACGGCCGGCAGCACAGCGGAGCATACAGGTATCTGGTTTGAATTACTGAAAGAAAACCGGGATGTCAGGAATAATTACCTTACCTGGTTGCCTTTTGCCAATATCAATAAAACCTGGCGGGAAAAACTCAGCCTGACTTTTGCCTACCGGAGAAGTATCCGTCGTCCGGGTATCGGGGAACTGAATCCCACGATTGATTTTTCTGATCCGTATAATATCCGCTTTGGAAATGCTGAACTGGAGGCGTCCACATCGGATAATTTTGATTTTATTATAGGAAGAACCAAGACCAAGTACTTTGTAAACCTTGGCTTTGGCTACAATAAGGTAGAAAATATTTTCAGCCAGGTCCGTACCTTATTACCGGATGGTAAAACCCAGATCACCTGGGAAAATATCAGCGACCGGAAAGAGTTTGAAGTCAGTACCTGGAATGGTGTGACACTTTCCAAAAAGCTTCGGGTTAATTTCAGTTCAAGTTATACCTATAACATGTACAGTGCTTTTGATAAAGCCGTACGCCGTTTCAGGGATGGGGGATCTTTTACCTCGAACCTTAACTTTATCTATAACCCTACAGATATGTGGAGCTTCAACGGGGGATTTAATATCAACCGCTTTGCCTCGGCCCAGGGATTTGCCCGCTGGAATACCAGTATGAATATGGGACTGATGCGTCGTTTATTCAACAAACGAATGACCATTACATTGAGTACGGTCGATCCGTTCGTCAACCAGCAACGCCGAACGTTTACTTATGGTACCAATTTCAACCTGGAGAGTTATAGTCTGACCCGAACGAAGAACTACCGGTTTACGATCGGGTATAATTTCAGCAACGCGCCGAAGAAGAAAAGTCAGAAGACCTGAAGCGGGAAGAAGATTTACAGAAGCAAGTAAGAAGTAAAAAGTCAAAAGTAAAAAGTAAAAAATCTTAAAGCGGGTAAAGTTCTTCT
>CAZLRY010000197.1:0-6235 GCA_964561675.1 uncultured Chitinophaga sp. | reverse complement strand
TCAACACAGATCGATATCCGGTTAAGCCCTTTGTCACGTGTTCCCACAATATCAATAGAATAAGAAAGAGAATCCATATAACGGATACCGGGAATGGTATCCCTGCGGATTACTTCGGTGGTCAGGTTAGGATAGGTCCGTTTCACTTCCACAACAATATTCTTATTCAGGGCCTTCCCCAGGTTAATAAATTTGGCATCTACTTTAAAATGGGTCTCCGCCACAGAAATAAAACTGGGATTTACTTTTACAAGCGGCTCCTCGATCACATAGTCTGGTTTTTCCGTCGATCCGTCAAACCGGATTGCAGGATCACCATGAAGAGTGGCCTGCTCTGTATGAAAACGGGCATAATAATCATTTTGTGTGGTCAGGTTAAAAACCTGGGCCACTGATTCACGCATGACCTCTCCCAGCGTTTTCCCATAATGGGAAACAGCTGCCGCTCCCATCGTTTTGGTATTCATGATATCGAGGTAATGGACAATTCCAAAGTGCGTACTGGCAATGAACGCAATGGATCCCCGCTGGTCAGCCAGTACAAATTTTTCAGATAAGGTTTCCTTGGTTAAGAAACGAAGTGTATTGAAGTTAAAGAAATTACCTGCATTACAACCCATAACAATAGTGATCGGGTACTTGCCGGCATTGTTATACTGATCCGGATTATCGAGGTTAAATTCAAGTGTAGTGGCAGACGAGTGGCCAAAATAGGTCATTACACCAATCCCCTCTTCAAATAAGCGGTACAGCCTTTCACTGCTGGCCTGTTCAACCGGAGCAGAAGATACTTTGCTGAATGTGTTTACGTTTGCCCCATAAAATGTATCAGAGACAATTGCTTTGTACCGGTCCATATCAGCAGTCAGGATAGCACCTAAGGAGCCATCAGCCGCCCCAATCACATGCACGACATTTTTCTGCCATGCCCGGTCGGCAATCAATGGAGAAGATAATGCCTGCGCCTGTTCATACTGAATAACTTTTGCCAGGTACACCAGTACCTCATCGCCCGCTATGGTGGACAACCGGCCAATTGACACTTTAGGTATCCCATCGCCCCGTGCGTCACAAGCTAGCAGATTATCGGATGCCGGAAAACCAAAGGATGGAATAAAAGATAGACGTTCCACATCCGGATTCGATTCAAAATTGCGATACTGGGTATACGTGATCCCTTTGCCGATCAGCAGTACATTCTTAACCGGAGCACTGAAGTTGGCACGTGCCCATAGAATGAAATTACGAATGGCGGCCGGGCTCTTTTTCACACCCAGACCAAACTGATCGTACAGATCATCTATCAGGTATACCCTGGCCGTATGTCCTCCGCCGGCTGCAGAACTACGATAGCTCCTGTACTCCTCCACCGGATTAGCTCCGGAAACGGAGGTTTGCATAACCGGGTGCGTAATGATCAGGTAGTTGCCCTGGTTTGCGGCAGAAAGATAATTGATAAAATTCCGTACCTGCAGGTTTGTTACCTGATTCACGGTAAAACCAGCTGCCTGGCTGAACATGATCAGACTGCGTTTAACCGCAGAGGGTTCCAGCAGCACTTTGGTCAGGGCCGGGTTTGTTATATCTGCTACATATCTCTTACCATTTGTAATATCATAAATAACCGGACTAACGCCGTTATGTAAAAAATTGGCGATCTCCAGGTAATTGCCGGAAGTGTTGGCCTCCAGCTCAAATCTGAAACTGCTGGCCCCGCCAAAATTAAACAGTCGCGGATAAACCAGTTCCATTTGCGCAACAGCCATGCGGTCATTGGCAATACTGGTTACATTTTTCACAGCAATAGCAGCGGAACCTCCGCTGATCAGTGTGGCATCCAGGGTTGTCGAAAATTTCTTGTAATCAAAGAAATCTATTGTCTGCGTATTTACCAGGGTATTGTTTACCCGTACTTCCACCTGGCGGGGATTCAACGCGTTACCCGAAGCATTGATCCGCAATAAGGGTGCAGGAGCCCCTGCTCCGTTATACGGAGATAGATTTGATAATGTATTGGTACGGGTTACATTGGTTCCGATATCAAAATCCGCCCAACCTTCACCCTGATCATACGAAGAAGAATATACATACTCTCCCACGACGGCCGCATACCCGCTATTGATCCTGTTCTTAAAATAAAGCCCTTCTGTGTGCAAAAAATAAGGCTCCGCGGTCAGGGAAGAAGGAAGTGCATTAACGGTTGGGACCAACCGGCGATTGCCACCAGCAGGATTGATGGTCAGGAAATAAGAAACAGTATCTGTTTCGAGACTCCATTTATCATTCAGCTGATAATCCGCATTCCGGTATAATTCATTATCTGATTTACCGTCATTCATTTCTCCCCAGAACTCCAGGTAATCACCTGAACCAAGTACTCCTGTCTGTACAGTAGTGTACAGGGGAACTTCCACCCCTTTTCTCCATAACTGGAAGTCTTGCGCCGGGGTACTCCCGATACCAAGTGTAGCAAGTACCGGCTGACTGATCCGGAAAAGTCCGTTCACGCCAACTTTAAACTTGTAGTAGGTTTTGGAATAATCAATCCATTCATTATTGTAGGTCTGCGACTGAGCCGCCATCCCACAGGTAATAAGCAGTAAAAGTAGAAGTCTTTTCATGGATCAAGAGTTTATCGGGTATAGACTGGTTTAGTTAGTTTCTTTTTTATTTCCCACCAGGCTGAACCGGAGAGAAAAAACATGGGTGAATAACGGATTGGTCTGGTTGGCCAGATTAGTAAAAGCATAATCAACCGAGAAATTCTGAATCTTAAATCCGGCTCCGGCACTGGGCTGATAGATCCAGACCTTTTTCTGGTTTACTGTATCTCCATCGTATAGGGCCTTCTGGAAATTATTAATGCCTCCACGAAGGAAAAAAACATTATTGATATTCAGCTCAAGGCCAAGTTTCGGGTCGGCACTCACCGGATCCGCACTGATGACGGTATTCCGTTGACCATCAAACGTCAGGTCAATATTGGCCTCGGCCAGTAAACTGGATTTCTGTCCGACTTTAAATTCACGGGCTATACCCAGCACCAGGCGGGGAGC
The DNA here is from genome assembly GCA_964561675.1 of uncultured Chitinophaga sp. GTDB lineage: Bacteria > Bacteroidota > Bacteroidia > Chitinophagales > Chitinophagaceae > JJ008. Next base: position 3,179 of record CAZLRY010000197.1, on the reverse strand, counting down.
AGTCAATTCGGTAGACTTAACGGGTATCTCATTATTGGTCAGGTAGAGTACTTCTTTTTCTTTTTCTGTAAAGGTGAAGGACCATGCATTAAACGTGCTGGTGATATCACGGGCCGCAATACCAAAACGCCAGTTTTTACTTTTGATCTGCAGACCGGCATCCAGACCAAATCCCCAGGCCTTGGCAAACTTGCCCACACTACGGTGTATCACTTTGGCATTGAGCCCAAAGTCAATATTCTTATTGGCTTTCTCTTTTAATTTTTGAGCAAAAGAAAAAATGAATGCATAATCTGCAGAAGAGAAAGACTGAATGTTGTTGTAATTAATGGAACCATCCGGCTCAACAAGAAAAAGGGTATTCATGATATCATCCACTGCGAAACGTAAACCCGTAATTCCGATCGTCCGTTTATTGTTGGCAGTAGGCAACGCAATACTTGCATAATCATATTTACCAATGCCGGCAAAATATTCAGCATGCATAAGGTTGACCTGCGGGTGATCTTTGATATTGACAAGACCGGCGGGGTTCCAGTATCCGGCTGTGCCATCATTTACTGTGGCAACCTGAGAACTGCCCATAGCGAGTCCACGTGCACCAGCACCAATATTCAGGAATTCATTGGAATATTTCCGGAATTGAGCGTGAGTTACCTGAAACAGCATGGTGGTAAGCAGTAACAGGAATAAGCGGTTCGTTTTCATTCACTGATTTTTCAAATAAGTAATGGATTATTTACTTTGTTTTCTACGGTTCGGTCGGCTTGTAAAATTAATCTTTACCCTGCTAATCTCATAACATTGTGGAGGGTTTAGACTAATCCTTGAAAACGAATATTTTACATGAATATTGCCCCGGCAGGGCCTAAATCTGCATTCTGCCTTATTTTTGCAGGATTAATAAGGGTAAGCACATACCACTTGTATTGATTTTCAATTTATTATAAAATGAACCTGATCGAAGAATTACGCTGGAGAGGCATGATTGCGGATATTATGCCCGGTACGGAGGAACAATTAAAAAAGGAAATGACCACCGGTTATATTGGCTTTGACCCTACGGCCGACAGCCTGCATATCGGTAGTCTGGTTCCCATTTTACTGCTTGTTCATTTTCAGAAAGCCGGTCATAAACCCATCGCCCTTGTTGGCGGCGCCACCGGCATGGTGGGTGACCCCAGCGGAAAAAGCGAGGAAAGAAACCTGCTGAGTGAAGAGACCCTGCAGAAAAATGTGGCCGGGGTAAAAGCTCAACTTGAAAAGTTCCTCGATTTTAATCCTGCCCTTCCCAATGCAGCTGAAATGGCCAATAATTACGACTGGTTCAAAGGCATTTCCTTTATCGATTTCCTGCGGGATGCCGGCAAACATATAACTGTGAATTATATGATGGCCAAGGACAGTGTGAAAAAAAGAATTGAAGGAGAGACTGGCATCAGCTATACAGAGTTTGCCTACCAACTGATGCAGGGTTATGATTTTTACTGGCTGCACCAGCATAAAAACTGCAAACTCCAGATGGGGGGAAGTGACCAATGGGGCAACATGACCACGGGCACAGAACTTATCCGCCGTAAAAGCGGAGGCGAAGCGTTTGTATTCACCAACCCCCTGATCACGAAAGCGGATGGTGGTAAATTCGGTAAAACAGAAAGCGGCAATGTTTGGCTTGATCCCGTTCGTACCACTCCCTACCAGTTCTACCAGTTCTGGTTAAACGCCAGTGATTCCGATGCTGAAAAATGGATCCGCATATTCACCTTCCTGACCCGGGAAGACACCGACGGACTGGTCCATGAACACAATATAAATCCTTCCGCCCGGGTATTGCAAAAAACACTGGCCCGGGAAATAACCAGCTTTGTACACGGAAAAGAAGAATATGAAAAGGCCGTGGAAACCACACAGAAATTATTTGCCAATCAAAACGCGCCGGCCGAAAGTCTGAGCATCGAAGACCTGGAAGGTATGGAAGGGGTAATCAAAGTAGAGTATGCAAAAGATAAAATGGCAACAGGCATCGATATCGTTACCTTCCTGGCCGAAACAAGCATTCTTGCCAGCAAAGGCGAGGCCCGGAAACTGGTAGAGGGTGGCGGCATCAGTATTAACCGGAAAAAAGCGGAAGGCGTAAAGATGACTATTGACAGCAGCCTGCTGCTTCACGATAAATACATCCTGGTACAAAAAGGTAAAAAGAATTACTACCTCGTACAGGCCGTTTAACTAACCAATTGAAAAAAGTATACTTTATCAGCGGACTGGGGGCAGACAAACGAATTTTTTCTTTTCTCGATCTGTCCTTCTGTGAACCGGTTTTTATAGACTGGATTACCCCGTTGAAAAATGAATCGCTGGAAAGTTATGCGCTTCGGCTGCGGAAGCAGATACCGGAAGAATCTCCCAGCATTGTAGGCATATCTTTTGGCGGAATGCTGACGGTGGAAATAGCCAAGGCCAATCCTTCAGTACAGGCCATCATTCTTTCCAGTAATAAAACAAAAAAGGAATTCCCTGCCTATTTCAGGGCGGGGCTTTACCTGCCACTCTATAAATGGAGTCCGGCCCGGTTGTCCAAGAAATTTACTTTACGAACAAGCTCAATGTTAGGCGGAACAAACGAAGCAGAAAAAAAACTGCTGCACCAGATCATCCGGGAAAGTGATATCCGGTTTGTACGATGGGCCATCAGTGCCATTTTGCAGTGGAAGAATATGACCATTCCCGGTAACATTATCCATGTACATGGCACGGCAGACAAACTCCTTCCCTGTCGTTATGTAAAAGCGGATTACCTCATCGAAGGTGGCACACACGTGATGACCCTGGATAAACACACCGAGATCAGCCGGCTGCTACAACAATTAATTCAGTGATTTGATGGTGGACCACATTGCGTCAGCGAGAAACTGGTTTCCTTTTGCATTCATGTGGACCCGGTCGTAGGTCAGGATTTCCTTCTCTTTATTCTCCGGGTTATTGGCCAGTTCATAATCGATAAATTTCTTCCGGAGATCAATTAGAGGCAGGTTATTTTTCTTTGCAATATCGCGGATAATATTGCTGTACCGGTTCAGGTCACCATCGAGCGGATTACTCATATCCTTCTTCTCCCCCACTACCGCAGGTGTGCAAAGAACGGCTTTGATATTTTTCTCTTTGAGCTTTTTAAGAAT
>CAZLRY010000196.1:1663-6240 GCA_964561675.1 uncultured Chitinophaga sp. | reverse complement strand
AATCAATATTTTAACAGATAAATAATTTATTAATATAAGTATAAATTGCTTTTTGTAGATACCGGATTTGTTTGGGTGAATAAATGGATAGATTTGCGTTAATAGAAAGCAAATACTATGGAGCGATAGTCCAATTAAAAAGTAGGTATGTAATTTAGATTTTTTTGGCATTATAGCCATGTTAAAAATAGAGTATACCATGCTGACTAATAATATTGGTTCTAGAAAGTTATGTTTACTCCATTTTGTAAATAGTGTATTGAAGATGTCGCTGAGCATGAGCTAAAGTATTTTGATAAAAAGTTTTTCTGAAATAAAAGTTTCCGTTTTTTTCCCATTTTTTCCGTTTTTTTTCCCCTCCAAATCTGATGGGATCCCCCCATATTTGTTCCCGATAGCTCTTTAAGGCGGAGATAGCCGGTCATTTTTCGTTGAACCGGCCACAGGAGATTTTCAGTAAAGTACTTTATAAACAGGTTGATTTTCCCAAGGTAACGGCCCAGGCTGAAAGTAGTTTTGGCGCAGCAGCGCGTGCTACGGGAATGCCGAAAACCGGGTTTTGAACAGAGTAGGCAGTTTATTAATTATTGTATGAAAAAAATACTGATCTTATTTTTTGTCTCCCTTTTTATGATTGAGGGCAGGGCGGCTGTATATCCTGGTAAAACCGCTCAACCTGTGCCCGGCCGGAAAGAAGCCTTCCTGGCGCTGGAACAGTTTTTTAAATCCTATGATACAGCCATTCTGCGGCGATTGAAAAGGCCGGTGGCCGTTCTGGAGGAGGAGAATGCGGCAAGAGCTGGTTCAACAGATCTTGTTTACATGCAGCAAAAAAACACAGAGTTGATTTCGCTGCTTAGTGTAATTAATCCGCAAGTCTATAGTCCTGCTTTGATGAACCCTGCCGATGAAATGGTGGTTTTTGCAGGCGTATTTGAATTGTATAGGGAAATGCAGCTCCAAGGTAAGCAGGTTACAGGACGCATGAGAGTACCCTGGGAATGTATAAAGGATGTACTCGTAGGGGCCTTTAATGTCGCTGCTATCATAATCGAATTTCAAACGCTGGTTGAATCCAGCGCTTCCTGGTCAACCATCCGGCCATTTCTTTGGAGAAACCTGCGCCGGTATGGTGGTTGGTTTATGGTAGCCGGGGTAATATGGGATATCGCCACTGAATGTTTTAAACTATAAAGCCTATGCGTTTTCTTATGCTGACCAGTATACTGGTCCTGTTGATCCAGTTGGTAAAACTGGTTTGGTTGTGGTTCAGACCCGCTTTTTTAAAAAAAGCGGGGTTTGACCGGCCAGAATCAAAACTGATGTTGTCCGCTTATTACCTGCTCGCCATCCTGGTGCTGACAGCGTTTGTGGCCGATCAGTTAGGGTACATTAAGTTTATTGCCCCCCGATGATGGGGAGAACAGGCAACCAATCACCGGTTGCCTGTTCCTTTTTACCTTCATTGAAGCCTGTAATGGCTGACTGCACCTGTGTGGACCACAAGTGCTATTACTGCTCAAAATCAAGCCTAAAAGAAATATCCCCAATTTGCGGTTTATACTAAAATTTGCGTAGTTTTACTCGTGTCGGTATCAAATCAGCCATTTTCTTAACCCAATACCTCATGACGGCTCAGCAAATAAAAGTAGCGATTGCAGACGACCATAAGATCTTCCGCGATGGAATCCGGATGGCGTTAAAAGAAAAAGATTACCTGAAAATAATCTGGGAAGCCGAAGACGGCAAGGACCTCATGCACAAACTGGTGCTCAAACAGCCCGATGTGATTCTCATGGATATCCGGATGCCGCATGTGGACGGGATCAATGCCATCGGACTGATCCGGAAAGAATATGAAACCATCAAGATCATAGTACTGACCATGTATGATGACCAGGAAATGATCACCCGTATGATGGAAATGGGCGCCAATGCCTACCTCACCAAGACCACTGACCCCGAAGAGATCTACCAGGCCATCCTGACCTGTATGAATGACGATTTCTATTTCAATGAACTCGTCAATAAAGCCGTACTGCTGAAATTGCAGCATAAAAAAACAGTACGCCAGTTTTACCCCAACCCGGTCAAGCTATCTGAAAAGGAACTCCGGATCCTGAAACTGATTGCGGATGACAAGACCACCGAAGAAATTTCGAAAGAAGTGTTCCTGAGTCCCCGGACCATTGAAACCATCCGGCAAAACATGAAACAGAAAGTGGGGGCCAAGACCATCGCCGGCCTGGTGATGTATGCCACCCGGAACAAATTATTGGAATAAATGAAAGACCGGGTTGTCCCGGTTTTTTTATCTCAACGCTTTTCGTATGAGCAATATCAATGATGATTTTTTTGATGGCCACTATAAGGATATCTGGAAGACCCTGATACCCGCCGAACTGACCGTAAAGGAAGTGGACTTTATGGTCCCCCATTTTAACCTGCAACCCGGGAGCCGGGTGCTGGACCTGATGTGCGGCTATGGACGCCATGCGCTGGCGCTGGCCCGAAAAGGTATCGGCGTATTGGCCGTTGATAATTTGCCCGACTATATCGATGAAATTAAAACCTTGGCCGGTGCCGAAAACCTGCCGGTGGAAACCGCCTGTTCCGGTGTGATTCAATTTCAATCCGGTGAGCAGTTTGATTTAGCGCTCTGTATGGGTAACAGCCTCAACTTTTTCAATGCGGCCGATACACAGAACCTGTTGGTCAATATTGCGGATCAGTTGAAACCAGGAGGACATTTGCTGATTAATAGCTGGAGTATTGCAGAGATCGCGTTCAGTAAACCTTTCACGAGCAGTTGGAGTCAGTACGGGGAGTACACTTTTTTATCCCGGGGACAAATGCTTTTCCAGCCAACCCGCATCGAAGTGGAGACCATCACAATTGATGCTGCAGGAAACAGGGAGGTAAAAGAAGGGGTGGATTATATTTATTCCCTGAACGAAATGGAAGCCATGTTGAAGGTAGCCGGTTTACAGTTAAAGGAGGTATACAGTATTCCCGGCCGGAAAAAATTTACCCAGGGGGAGCCCCGTGCCTACCTGGTAGCTCAGAAACCCTGAAACAGTACTTGCTACAAAGGCTAAGCCCCGGCGTTATGAAGACCGGGGCTTTTTGTTACTGTTATGAAAAGAAAAGCTTTTTAAGCAGCGCTTCATCAGGAAAGGTTTAATGGCGCTCTGGTTTCGGTTTTTTCTACAGGGTTGGATCGGAAAAACGGGACCAATATTTTTAAAAGTGAAAGTTGATTGCCGGGAAGTGTATCCCGATGGAAATCGGGGTCGGTTTTTCAAGGGAATTGGAAAAGACTTTCTGGACGGTTATGGACACTGGATGAGATAATACAGTTCATCCGCTCAATCAACTTTCTGACACAAAAGTATATCCACACATCCATGTGAACAAGAGAAGAACTTCCCTATTTCCCTTCATCGGTATTTACCGTCGTATAGGTAAATACACTGAGCCGGACTCGTAAAGCTACGTTCGGACATTTTCTTTTCGGTAGTTTCCGCAATTTTTAAATCAAGTACTTTCACTATGGTATATGTTACAGGAATTCTCCAACTTGCACTCAGAATAAATACTTTAATCCAATAATTGTTTTACTAATTCTCTAAATCATGAAAAACCCCGACTCTAACTCCGTTATTAAGGTGGCGATTGCAGATGATCACGCTTTATTCCGTACCGGTATCAAGACAGCATTACAGGCAAGAAAAGATATTCAGATGGTTGCTGAAGCCGAAAATGGTATGCAGCTGCTGAACCTCCTCCGTCATATCCAGCCAGATGTGGTACTGCTCGATATTCAGATGCCAATCATGGATGGACTGACCGCTTTACCTGAGATCAAAAAACTGTACCCCGATATTAAAGTAATCATGCTCTCCTTCCTGAATGACCATTCGGTTATTTCAAAAATGATGGAGCTGGGTGCTAATTCATATATTACTAAAGAATCCGGTGCCGAGCTGATCTATGAAGCGATCCGCGGTGTATTTGAAAATGATTTCCATTTCAATGACCTGACCAATAAAGCCCTGCTGAGTGGTTTGCGTACCAAAAGGAATCATGAATCATCCATGCCACAGGATGTACAACTGACCGAAAAAGAAATCACCATCCTTAAACTGATGTGTGATGAGAAAAGTACGAAGGAAATTGCGGATATCGTGGACCTGAGTCCCCGGACCGTGGAAGCCATCCGTGATAAACTCAAAACCAAAACCGGTACTAAATCCATGGCCGGCCTGGTCATGTATGCAGTAAAAGCCGGACTTGTTGAACAAGCCTGACTTAACTGAGCACACAACGAACTAATCCTTATTATTTATAAAGAGGCTGTCTCAAAAGAGGCGGCCTCTTTTTTGTGACTGGTGTTCTCCGCTACGCGGAGTTTTTTTGACACATAGTAACATAGAAACATAGCATACACATAGGATTTGTATTTCTATGTGACCCTATGACCCTATGTGCCTCCTATGTGTTAAAATCGCCGCAGCCGCCATCCGCTACGCGGAGTTTTTTTGACACATAGTAACATAGAAACATAGCATACACAT
>CAZLRY010000196.1:0-1563 GCA_964561675.1 uncultured Chitinophaga sp. | reverse complement strand
GATTTGTATTTCTATGTGACCCTATGACCCTATGTGCCTCCTATGTGTTAAAATCCGTGCAGCCGTCTTTTTTCGTTACTTTGAGCCATGTACATTTCTTTCAATGGAAAAATCACCCCCGCGGATCAACCGGTGTTACTGGCTTCCAACCGGGGATATCGCTATGGCGATGGTTTGTTTGAAACGATGAAGCTTGATAAGGGCGTCATTCTCCTGAAAGAACTGCATTTCCAGCGACTGATGAAGGGAGCAGATCTGTTGAAGTTTGAATTGCCCAAACTTTTTTCAACCAGTAAACTCGCTGCAGCGATTATACAGTTGGCAGAGAAAAACCAGGTGCTGGAACTGGGCCGGGTCCGCTTATCGCTTTTCCGGGGTAATGGCGGTCTCTATGATGCAGACCGTACTGTACAATACCTGATCGAATGCTGGCCACTGCCCGATAGTTTCAGCCGGCTAAATGAAAACGGGCTGGAGATCGGTATTTATCCGGATGCACGTAAACAGGTGGATCTTTTTTCGGGCTTGAAGTCGGCTAATTTTCTCCCCTATACCATGGCCTCCCTTTATGCAAAGGAAAACAAGCTGAATGATTGCCTGCTGCTGAATCAGGATGGTCATATTGCCGACAGTACTATTGCCAATTTGTTTATAGTAAAAGATGGCCAATTTCTTACACCCGGACCTGAACAAGGAGCAGTGGATGGGGTGATGCGAAAGTACCTGGTCCGGGAAATGCTGGCGGCCGGGTATAAAGTAACCGAAGCGCCGGTAACGATTTCAGCTTTGGAAGCAGCCGATGAAGTTTTTCTCACCAATGCCATTCATGGTATAAAATGGGTCCGCCGCTTCGGGAATACAATTTACAATAACCGGTACTCCTCCGAAATTTATTCCCGGATCATCCAAACAATTCCCCGGTAAACTTGTTGCACCCACATGAAGCCTGCTGTTTCTGTTTTCTGGTTCCGCCGCGATCTTCGTCTTACCGATAATGCCGGTTTGTTCCAGGCGCTACAATCCGGACAACCTGTACTTCCCGTTTTTATTTTTGATACGGATATCCTGGATTCGCTGGAAGATAAGGATGACCGCCGGGTGGAGTTTATTCACCGGGCACTCTCCGGTATGCAAGAGGAACTGACAGCACTCGGCAGCACCATCGATGTCATGTATGGAAAACCCTTGCAGGTGTACCGGGAACTGCTCAGGGAGTATAATGTGACATCTGTTTATACCAATCACGATTATGAACCCTACGCCCTTGAAAGGGATGCGGCAATCGGGCAATGGCTGAAAGCAAAGGGTTGTTCATTTCAGACGTTCAAGGACCAGGTGATACTGGAGAAAAATGAAGTACTGAAGGATGACGGGAAACCCTATACCGTATTCACTCCTTATTCAAGAAAGTGGAAGGCCGTGTTGGGGGCGCAAACAATGCCCGTATTCAACACAAAAAAATATTTCAAACACTTCTTTCAGCAACCAGCGAAAGCCATTCCTTCCCTCGTATCAATGGGTTTCACCGCAACGGGTCTTCCTTTCCCGGCCAACAGCTGGAAG
>CAZLRY010000195.1:0-6240 GCA_964561675.1 uncultured Chitinophaga sp. | reverse complement strand
TTTTCTTAGAAGGCCCTGACATCTGACACCCGACACCTGACAACTTTTTCTTTACATTTGAGTATGTCAAAAAAGAAACTCGTCATACTCACCGGCGCTGGTATCAGTGCAGAAAGCGGATTAAAAACATTCCGGGACAGTGACGGGTTATGGGAAGGATACAATATCGAGGATGTGGCCACTCCACGAGCCTGGCGGAAAGATCCGCAACTGGTGCTGGACTTTTATAATTTCCGGCGGAAAAATGTACTGGATGCAAAACCCAATGCGGCGCATTACGGGCTGGCGGAACTGGAGAAAGACTTTGACGTAACGATCATTACACAGAATATTGATGACCTGCATGAGCGGGCTGGTTCTACTAATATCCTTCACCTGCATGGCGAAATCCTTAAAATGCGGAGCGAACGGGACCCTGAACTGATTTATCCGGTAACCAGCGATATCCGGCTCGGTGATAAAGCGGAGGATGGCAGTCAGCTGCGTCCCTATATCGTTTGGTTTGAAGAACCGGTCCCCATGATGGAACTGGCCGTGCCCATTGTAAACCGGGCTGATCTTTTTGTAGTGGTGGGTACTTCGCTGGTCGTGTACCCGGCAGCCGGATTGGTGAATTATACCCGGCAGGGAATCCCGCTTTTTGTACTGGATAAAAAATTGCCTTATATACCAGACAATGGCTTTTTAACCTGTATTGAAAAGCCGGCCACTGAAGGGATTAACCTGCTCCGTTCGAAACTGACTCACTTTAGCTAAAGCGGTATTTTTTTTTCATTCACTCAACTCCCGGTGCGTTTCAGTAAACTCCACTGCGTATTTTTTTAACGCTTCGAGAACCGGTTCGTAAATCACTGCTGAAGTTGGAATCTGCAGACCGGTCAGCCGGATGCTGCCATTTAAAATCAGTTTGGCCGCAATACCCAATGGAAGTCCGACCGTTTTAGCCATCGCCGTCCGCAGGCTATCTTCGCCTTTTACCACCAGTGAGCTGCTGACGGCGTACTGTTGCTTACCGATTGAGTATTCAAATTCGTGCAACATCACGATCATATCCTTATCCTGCGGGGATAAAACCAGTTTCTTTTCGAGGGCAAACTGCAATAGATCAGCCGCACTGCATTTTCCTTTATTTACCAGCATGGAATCATCATCCAGTCCCAGGTAAAAAAGCTGTTTCAGGGTCAGGTTGGCTTCGTGCATTTTGTGGGAGAGAAATTCGGCTGCATTATTTTTGGCTTCATCCAGGTTCACTTCTTCCAGTTGTCCGTCTTTTTCCACAGCCAGGAAGGACTCCGGTATTTCCTCACTTTCATCTTCTGCTTCGGCGAGCTGTACCAGTTTTTCCAGCAGGTCCTTGGTCTGACTGAAGCGTTCGGTGAGTTTATTATTCAGCCATTCACCGAAGCCTTGTTTATCCATATGTTCTTTAAAAACCGCTTGCAGTGTTTTCCCATCAGTATCATAGGCAGGAGTCTCATCGGTTAGTTTCAGTTCGATGATATTGTTCCACCCGTACATAAAATCCGGATGGCGGAGGGTGGTCCGGATAAAAGTGGCTGTATTTTCCAGTCCGTATAGTGTGGTATAACTCAGTGAATCCCGGTTTGGATACCAGCCCAATGATTCAAGACCGGGTACCTGTACCCGGTGCGTGGTATTAAACAGGTCTTGGTAAAGTATATTTTTTTCCTGTCCGTTTTCGCGGTAATGGGCACCGGCTTTTCCAGCGAGTACGATATTGCGTGGATTCCAGCTGATCTTGTAATGCCAGGGGTTATCATCTGACTCAGGAGCCACTAATCCGCCGCAATGTGATTTAAAAGAATGAATCTGCCCTGCCTTTGCATGAATCTGATCAATCAGCTGCATGGCGCTCATATGGTCGATCCCCGGGTCAAGTCCCATTTCATACAGAAATAAAAGGTTCTTCTCTTCAATAGCCGAACTGAGCTCCCGGATGGCCGGATCCACATAAGAAGCGGTCAGGAGGTTTTTCTCCAAACGGATACAATCCCGGGCCACTTCGATATGCAGTTGGGGAGGCAGCAGGGAGATCACGATATCGGCCATCCGAATATATCGGCCACGTTCTGTTTCATTGTTGATATCAAAAGAAAGGGGTGAGGCATACACGGATCCGCCTGTTTTCATTTTCGCCAGTTCCAGGTCAGCATCCACAACCAGTACCTGCCAGTTTTCTTCCGAAGCCTGGGCGAGTAAGTAATCTATCAGGACAGTGGCGGATTTACCGGCACCAAAAAGAAGTATTGTTTTCATTTGATTTTTTCTCCTGGAAATCGTTCATTTTAAAATAAAAACAAATCAGATTCCTTAAACAAATATCATGGATGATTCTGATATATAATTTAATTACCTTTAATTATATTTATTTCGTTTTCTCATTAATCAAAAACATAACTATGAAAAGAGTATTGTTTCTTTTTTTATTTGCCGGAATGCTACAGACTGGGTATGCGCAGAAATTTCAATTGGGATTAAAGGCAGGGGCAAATATCAGCAGTTTTACGGGTGGTAATTTTGATGCAGTTAAGAAAAAAGCACTCGTCGGATTTCATGGGGGGCTTTACCTCCGGTTCGAGTTTGCTTCTTTTGGTATTCAGCCCGAACTCCTGGTGTCCACACAGGGGGCCAAAATCGATAGTCTGAACGCCGGAGGAATCAGTGACTGGAAAGTCTCCTATATTAACCTGCCGGTGATGGCGCAGTTTAAATTCAAAGGCGGGTTCTACCTGGAAGCTGGTCCCCAGATTGGTTTTAAGGCGTCAGATGACTTTGGCAATTCCACCCTGGATGATTTTGCCAAAGGGTTAGATTTATCAGCCGCTGCCGGTTTTGGTTACCGTGGCAAAGCCGGTTTTGGCCTGGGCGCCCGGTATACGGCCGGATTAAGTAAGGTCGGCGACTTTACACCGTCTAATGGTGTGAATCCGGACTTTAAAAACGGGGTGGTTCAGTTCAGTCTTTACATCCCCCTGACCCCAAACAAGTAGATTCAAACCTGTTTTATAGTAAAAGCCTCCACCGGAGGCTTTTTTTGTGCATAACCAGGAAGATCCGGATCGGGGAAGAAGGGGCCATTTCCCAATGAAAATCACGTTTTTTTTCCCGTGTTTATCCTGTTCACAGCGGTGGATAAAATAGCCCAAAAAACACCCTGTTCCATCAGGTTTTAAGTGGGTAAAAAAGTAAATTTGCAAACCTCCGGAAAACCCTTTTTTCCACTGAGGGGACAACGAAAAATAACTCATCAACAGCCGACGGAAACACAACTAAATGGAAGAGAATTTAACGCCACAGGAAACGAACGACCATAACCGGATTATTCCTGTGAATATTGAGGAGCAGATGAAAACCGCCTACATCGACTATTCCATGTCGGTGATCGTAGGAAGGGCCCTGCCGGATGTACGAGACGGATTGAAACCGGTTCACCGCCGTGTACTTTTTGCGATGAATGAACTGGGGATCCATTACAATAAGCCGTATAAGAAATCAGCCCGTATTGTGGGGGAAGTGTTGGGTAAGTATCACCCGCACGGGGATAGTTCAGTGTATGATGCCATGGTGCGTATGGCCCAGGAATGGAGCATGCGGTATACCATGATCGATGGCCAGGGTAACTTTGGTAACCAGGATGGAGACGGACCGGCGGCGATGCGTTATACGGAAGCCCGGCTGGAAAGACTGGCGGAACACATGCTGGATGATATCGAGAAAGATACGGTGGATTTCCAGCTGAACTTTGATGACTCTGAACGGGAACCGACGGTATTACCTTCACGGATTCCCCAGTTACTGGTCAATGGTTCCAGTGGAATCGCGGTGGGTATGGCCACCAATATGATGCCGCATAATCTTTCAGAAGTCATCGATGGCTGTATTGCGTATATAGATAACCGTGAGATCACGATCGATGAACTGATGCAATATGTGAAGGCCCCGGATTTCCCGACCGGGGGTATTATTTACGGAATGGAAGGGGTGAAATCCGCCATGCATTACGGCCGTGGCCGGGTGGTGCTTCGTGGAAAAGTAACTGTGGATACCAAGCCCAGCGGCCGGGAACAGATCGTGATTTCCCAGGTGCCTTACCAGGTAAACCGCGATGCGCTGACCAACCGGATCGGCGAACTGGTGAATGAAAAAATCATTGACGGCATTGCGCACGTCAACAATGAATCCAACGAAAAGGAAGGCACCCGCGTGGTACTGGACCTGAAAAGGGACGCGATTGCCAATGTGATCATAAATCAGCTATACAAGCATACCGATCTTCAGACCTCTTACGGTATCAATAATGTGGCGATTGTTAAGGGTCGTCCCAAGACTCTGAATCTGAAGGACCTGATTAGTGAGTTTGTGGAATTCCGCCATGAAGTGGTGGTGCGCCGGGCAAAATTTGAATTGAAGGAAGCGGAAAAGAGAGCGCATTTGCTGCGAGGTTACCTGATTGCCCTGGATCACCTCGATGAAGTAATTTCCCTGATCCGGAGTTCCCCGACACCGGATGTGGCCAAAGACAACCTGATCAATGCGGGCTGGGGGCTGGATGAGATACAGGCCAAAGCGATCCTGGAACTGCGTCTGCAACGCCTGACCGGTATGGAGCGGGATAAAATCAAGGAAGAGTATGATGAACTGATGAAGCTCATCAACCACCTGAATGAACTCTTATCCAATGAAGGCATGCGTTTTGACCTGATCAAAACAGAATTACTCGAGATCAAAGATAAATTCGGAGATGGCCGGAATACGGAGATCACCTACCTGGATGATGAAGTAAAGATCAAGGACCTGATCAAGGAAGAAGATGTGGTGATCACGATTTCCCATCTGGGTTATATCAAACGTACGCCGGCCGAAGATTACCGGGCGCAGCGCCGTGGCGGCAGAGGAGTATTGGGTGGTAAAACCCGGGATGAGGATTATATTGAACACCTTTTTGTAGCCTCCACACATCATACCATGCTTTTCTTTACCGAAAAAGGAAGGTGTTACTGGCTGAATGTATATGAGATTCCGGAAGGGGAGAAGACCGGTAAAGGCAGAGCAATTCAGAACCTGGTGCAGTTACCTCCGGATGATAAAGTGCGGGCGATCCTGGATGTGAAGGACCTGAAAGACGAAGAATTTGTTAAAGCGCATAATATCGTGCTCTGTACAAAGAAAGGAATCATCAAGAAAACGGAGTTGTTGGATTTCAGCCGTCCGCGTCAGACCGGTGTCAATGCGATCAACATTGTGGAAGGAGATGAGCTGCTTGAAGCCCGGATGACAGATGGAAACAGTGAGATCATGATGGCGGTGAAGAGTGGCCGGGCCATACGTTTCTCAGAAGAAAAAGTAAGGCCTACGGGCAGGGGAGCCATTGGGGTAGCCGGTATTGAAGTAGATGATGAACAAGATGAAGTGGTGGGTATGATTTGTGTAAATCCACTTACGGATGCATCCAGAACGGTATTGGTAGTCAGCGAAAAGGGATATGGGAAAAAGACAGCTGTGGATGAATACCGGTTTACCAACAGGGGTGGAAAAGGAGTAAAGACCATCAATGTGACGGAGAAAACCGGATCGCTGGTAGGGATTCTCGCCGTAGCAGATGTGGAAGATATTATGATCACCTGTAAGAGTGGGGTTACTATCCGGATGCCGGTCGTCGGTATCAGCGAACAGGGCCGTGCCACACAGGGGGTCAAACTGATTCGCCTGGATGAAGGGGATGAAATTGCAGCGATTACCAACCTGGATGACCAGGCCCATACTGGTCAGGCGGTTACAGAGGCAACTGAAGAGGGAGAAAATCCCGGAAACGGCGATTCAAACGCAACCGGAACAGACGAAAATCCATCTACTGAAAGTGTTATTGAATAAATAGTTAACAACTCAATCAAATAAAATGAAAAGGTTTATCCTTCTACTAACGATCAGCCTGACAGCTTTTGCAGCCAGTGCACAGAATTATGATAAGATCAAGAATCTGCTGGTTATCTCAAAATTTGAGGAAGCAAAAACGGAACTGGAAAAAAACTGGACCAATGCCAAGTTCATTGCCAAACCAGAAGCATACCTTTTAAAAGCGTCGATCTATGCGGGATATGCCATGACAGAGGCTAAAAAAAATACACCTGAAGCAGAACAGATGATAGCTGCTGCGGATGAAGCCTATACCAAGTATAAAAGCATGGAGCCTGAACTGGGTCTGACTTCCGACCTGGTATA
>CAZLRY010000194.1:0-6242 GCA_964561675.1 uncultured Chitinophaga sp. | reverse complement strand
CTGCAGGCCGATATACCGGTGGATAGTTTTGTGGCTTCCACCCATGGACTGGGCGTGGATAACCTGCTTAATTTTTACCGCCTTGAACATAATGATGAGGAACAACAACTTCTCCACTCTTTTATCACCCATACCCAGATCCATAGCCAGACCGGCCATCCGTACATCAGCAGCTGTGCCGCTTCGCTGATCAAACATTTTGTAAAGGACTTCCACCAGGGCATCACTGTTACCTGTCCCGGATTCTATGGACCGCAGGGCCGGGTCCTCCGGCTGGGTATCCGCAACCCCAACCTGATCAACCGGCTCACCGATTTTCGCTTTGGTCAGCACCGGATCAGTAATTTTGAAATGGAAACATCGGCCATATATGGTTTGGGAAAATTGCTGGGACATAATTGTCTTGCCCTGAATGCCATTGTGGCCAACCGGGTAAAACAGGAATTCTCCAAAGACGGGAAAGCCGCCGTGGAAAACCTGATCAAAAAATTTATTGAACAATTCGCCGATCATATCTGATGAAGTTTCATTTTTATAAATACCAGGGCACGGGCAATGATTTTATTCTGGCCGATAACCGGGGACAGGCTTATTCCGGCCTGACTACGGCCCAGATCAATTACCTGTGTAACCGTCGCTTTGGGATTGGTGCCGATGGCCTGATGTTGCTGAATACACTGGAAGGATATGACTTTGAGATGAAGTATTACAATGCCGATGGCAAGGAAGGCAGTATGTGCGGCAATGGCGGACGTTGTATCACTAAATTCGCCTATCACCTCGGTATTCACCGGGAGACCTATCATTTCCTGGCTTCCGATGGTCCGCATGAAGCAGAGATTGATATTGAAGGTATCGTATCACTAAAGATGAAAGACGTGGATCATATCCGGAAATTCCATGGTGATTTCATCCTGAATACCGGCTCTCCTCATTATATACGCCTTGTTAAAGAAGTAATGGACCTGGATGTATACAAAAAAGGCCATGAGATCCGTTACAGCCGCGATTTTGCCGAAGAAGGGATCAATGTGAATTTTGTAGAACAACAGGAAAACAGCAATAAAATCAGGGTGCGTACCTATGAACGTGGGGTGGAAGATGAAACGTATTCCTGTGGCACCGGTGTAACAGCAGCCGCCCTGATGAGTTATCACAACGAAAACGGATTCAATGATATTGAAGTGACCACGTTGGGTGGTAACCTGACTGTGGAATTTGAACGGAGTGACAATGACACGTACCACAATATCTGGCTCTGTGGCCCCGCAGAACGGGTATTCGAAGGACAACTGGAGATTAAATAATCGTTAACAGCCGCATAAATGACCCATTGATTTCAACCGGAAATAATGATCCGGTAAGTTTGCCAAACCCCGCTTACCTTTGCCGCGGCCAATGATACAGTACTTCAAAAATATCAATCAGCAAACGGTCGAAATTGACAAACCGGAGAATGGCTCCTGGGTCAATGTACTCCCCCCGCTGCGCCAGGAAGAATTCTCCGAACTGGCTGAAGGGCTGGATATCCCCATCGACTTTCTGACTGACTCACTGGATATCGATGAAAGAAGCCGTTTTGAGGAAGATGACAACGTGAAACTGATTGTGATCAAAACGCCGACTGAAAACAATTCCTTCAACGAAAGTGATGCGTATTATATCACGATCCCGATCTGTATTATCCTGACCCACAACCAGATTTTAACGGTCAATTCATTTGAGAACAGTGCGATCAAGAAATTCCTGAATACGTTTCAGAACCGGCATCCGGATAAAAAAAGCATGATGGTGCTGAAGATCATTGAAAAGATCGTTCAGAACTTCATGGAGCACCTGAAGGAGATCAATCAGCGCCGGAACAGCTATGAACAGAAATTATATGATGCCAGCAAAAATGAACACCTGCTGGAACTGATGCGGATACAGAAAAGCCTGGTGTATTTTGTCACGGCTCTTCGTTCCAATGAAATGCTGCTGATGAAAATAGAACGGACCAATTTCCTGGGACTGACCGAAGAGGAGAAAGAATTCCTGAATGACCTGATTGTAGACAACTCACAGGCGCTGGAGATGGCCAATATCTATACGAATATCCTCAGCAGTACGCTGGATGCTTTTGCCAGTATCATTGCCAACAACCAGAACCAGGTTCTGAAACGCCTGGCAGTGATCACCATAGTGATGACCTTCCCGGTACTGATCGCGAGTTTGTTCGGCATGAATGTACCCAGTGGTTTTGAACACTCCCCTTACGCTTTTTATATTGTCGCCCTGCTCTCCCTCGCCATTGCCGTGGCGATTGGCTGGCTATTCCTCCGTAAAAAAATATTCTGATTCATATGAACCTATTCAATATCCGGGTATACGGATTACTGATTAATGAACAGAAACAGGTGCTCGTCAGTGATGAACTGATCCGCGGAATGTATATTACTAAGTTCCCCGGCGGCGGACTGGAATTCGGGGAAGGCACAAGAGACTGTCTGCAGCGGGAGTTCATGGAAGAAATGAACCTCAACGTGACAATTGGCGATCATCTGTACACAACAGATTATTTCCAGATGTCTGCGTTCAATCCTGAACACCAGATCATTTCCATTTATTATTTTGCCCACGCACAGGAAGAAATAACAGCCCCATTAAGGAATAAGCCCTTTGATTTTGACGCGGCACAAATGGCCGTTTATAAAGAGAAAAAAGAAACCGAAACATTCCGGTTTATAAACTGGGAGGAATTTTCCGAAGCACAACTCACCCTTCCCATTGATAAAATTGTCGCCGGCCTGGTAAAAAAGCAATGCTGATTTTAGCAGATTATTCATCAGCCATCGCAGCCTTTTTCATTTCAGCCGCTTTCTCATGCCCCAGGTATTTTTCAATCCAGCCATGAACGGCATAGATCACCGGAGTCAATAATAGCGCTACGATAAACTTATAGATATAATTGACGATACAGATGGCAATCAGCTGATCAAAAGGCCAGGGATCGCCCTGTCCTTTCACCAATTTGGGATAGAGATAAAAAGCAATGATCAGTACCACAAAACTATCGATCAACTGGGAAACGATGGTGGAACCCGTTGCCCGGAGCCATATCTTCTTCTCACCCGTCCATTTTTTGATCTTATGAAAGATAAATACATCCAGTAACTGGGCCACCAGGAAGGCCGTCATAGATGCGATAATGATCCCCAGTCCCTGACCGTAAATACCATGAAAAGCGGTTTCCATATTCTCAATACCGATTTCCTGTTTGCTGGTCACCCACCAGGCATTTGGTGTCGTTTGCAGGGCACCGAATACAATCAGGAAACCAAAGCCGATCAGGGCAATGGTCAACCAGCTGAGAAAACGCACGCCTTTCACCCCATAATATTCATTGATGATATCGGTCATGACAAACACCACCGGCCATAACAATACACCGCAGGTAAGATTAAAGGAATACTCGCCTCCGAATAAACGGATGGCAGCCGGCTTCCAGCCCAGCGTTGCTTCGAGGGAAAATATTTTCACCCCGATAAACTCGGCGATCAGGGCCGTGGAAATAAAGATCCCGGCCAGGATGATGAATAAACGGGTGGGTCTATCCCTGATTATAGTATGGATCATTGAGGTAAAATATATAGTAGATTAAAACACACAAAAAAATAATATTGGCGATGATCAGCCACAGGGGTACCGTCTTCCTGAGTTTATTGGTGGCAACGCCCACCAGTAAATAACAAAGTACAGTAAGGGGTACGACTACCAAACCCATCCCATAACCGATCATGATGATCGTGGATGAAACCGGTTCATTGTACTCTGTCCGGGTCATGGCAAGCCCCAGGGAAGCCAGGAAAGAAAGACCGCAAATAAAGGCCAGACGGGATAAAAATAAAAGCCAGCGCATCAGAGATTTTCGCCTAAAATAGCATTATTTTGGCAGCTAAATACCGAAGGTGTATGAAGAATTCCCTGTTGAAGAAATTACTCCCCCACGCCCTGGCCCTGATCCTCTTTCTTGTTGTTTCTGCCCTGTTTTGCAAGCCGGTGCTGGAGGGCAATGTGATGAACCAGCATGATAATGTTGGTTGGAAAGGAATGGCGCAGAATGCCTTTGAATACAAGGAGAAAAACGGGCATTTCCCCCTGTGGAATCCCAATCTCTTCAGCGGCATGCCCAATTACCAGGTAGCGATGGAAGGAAAAACCATACTGCCCGATACGGTAAAAGTGCTGTCACTGGGCCTGCCCAAACCCATGAATTTCTTTTTTCTGGCCTGTCTCTTTTTTTATATTCTGGCGCTTGTGCTGGGCGTAAACCCCATTGTGGGGATGATCGGCGCACTTGCCTATTCGTTTTCTACTTATAACCCTGTTATTGTTGCTGCGGGTCACGATACCCAGATGCTGGCCACCGCGTTTATGCCATTACTGATGGCCGGACTGATCAGTATCTATAACAAAAAATACTGGCTAGGACTGGCGCTGACCACTTTTGGCACCTACCAGGAACTGAGTGTAAACCACTTTCAGGTCAGCTATTATTTCTTCCTGATTGCCGTACTTGTGACCATCGGCTACCTGGTTAAATGGATCAAAGAAAAAGACTGGAAACATATTGGGCTTGCCGGCGGGTTAACCGTACTGGCCGCCGTAATAGGAGTTGCAGGTAATGCACTCGTTTTGATGACCACTTCCGAATACAGTAAGTATACAATGCGGGGCGGAAAGGATCTTGCCATTGAAGGTGATACTGTAAAACAGGTAAAGACATCAGGGCTGGATACTGACTATGCGTTTCAGTACAGTATTGACAAGCCAGAAACATTTACATTGCTGATGCCAAACGCTTTTGGCGGGGGCAGTTATGCCCGGATGAAAGAAGGATCCGATATTGCAAAAAAGCTGATTGATAAAGGAGTCCCCGAACAGAATGCAGAACAAATTGCCCAGAGCATGCCCAAATACTGGGGTGAGATATTTACTGCTGGTCCGGCTTACCTTGGGGTATTGATTTTTGTGATGGGCCTGATTGGCTTTGTGGTGCTGCGCAGTCCGTTACGCTGGGGTTTACTGGCGGCCACTTTGCTGGGGATATTTATGACCTGGGGACGTTTTTTTCCTTCCTTCAATAATTTCATTTTCGAGCACCTGCCATTGTATAATAAATTCAGAGCCCCTTCTTTTGCGCAGGTAATACCGCAATTTACCATGGGGATCACAGCCATTCTCTGCCTGCAACTCTTCCTCTTTGCGGATAAAAGCCGGGAAACGCTGCAGAAAAATATCAAACCCGTTCTATACAGCCTGGGCGGACTCTTCGGACTTTTGCTGATACTATACATCGGCATGGATTACAGCATTTCATTTGACAAGGAAATTCTGGCCGGCTACACCGACAAAAGCGGATCCGATGAAATGGCCCGGTTAATTATTTCCGGTCTGAAAGATGAAAGAAAGGCACTGTTCGGCGGACAGATATTGCGCACGTTTGCTTTTGTGGCCCTTTTTGCGGGTATACTCTGGCTTTTCCTGAAAGCTAAAATAAGTGCTGTTAGCGCTGCCATTGCATTTCTCCTGATCAGCACGGCAGATATTACTTTTTCGAGCTACAAATTTTTCAATAATGAAAATGACCAGTACGCTGAGCGTCCGGAAAGTGATAAGCTTTTTGTGAGTGAAGATGATTATCAAAGTACTAATTTCAGAACTACGGATATAGATAATGAAATCCTGAAAGACAAAAGTCCCAATTACCGGGTCTTAAATATGGCCGGCACTTCTTCGGGTTCTACGTTCAGTGAGTCCAGAACTTCCTATTTTCATAAATCAGTAGGTGGATATCATCCGGCAAAACTTCGGATCTACCAGGATATCATTGAGAAATATTTATCCAACCGGCCCAACCCCGGTGTGATCAATATGCTGAATACAAAATATATTATAGTGCCGGATCAGCAGACCAATCAGCCGGGACTGATTCAGAACCCGGATGCTTATGGCCCCTGCTGGCTGGTCAGTCATGTAAAACAGGTCAGCAATAAAGCCGAACTGATCAATGCTATCGGCATCGTCAACCTGAAAGATACAGCGGTGGTTTTAGCAGATGATGCTAAAGGACTGGCACAACCCCAGCGCGATTCCCTGGCGACGATCAGCATGACAAAATTTGATAATGACGCCGTTGAATACGAGGTGAATGGAAGCGGCCCACAGTTTGCCGTATTCAGCGAGATCTATTATCCCAAGGG
>CAZLRY010000193.1:0-6268 GCA_964561675.1 uncultured Chitinophaga sp. | reverse complement strand
GGCGGGAGCTATACATGATTTGCATCCGAATAATACACATTGAATGGATTGTTAAGGTTTTTGCTAAGACCGGTAATCCGTGTGGATTTATGTAATTGCTGCATCTTACTGTCAAAGCAGCAATTATGAAAGAGAACAACACCCCATCACTGAGCTTTGACGATATCGTCTTTGAAAACCGTAATAAGAGTTATGGAGCCTATGATTTACGGAACGGGTATGCCAACCGGATGCTGGCCGCATTGGGAGCCGGAATGTCTGTACTGCTGTTGGGTACTCTTTTTTTTATAAACAGGGATAATACGGCTGAGGAGATGCCGGTGGTTGTTCGGGGAGAGGGATTGCTTGTCCGCACGATTGAAATACCAATTGAAAAACCGGTGGAAACGCTAAAACCAAACGAAGCCCGTCCGCAAAAACAGGTGCAGCATACCGCAACCGTAAAATATATCAGTAATATAAAAATTGATAAGGAAGTGAAAGAGGAGATGGTAGCGGTGGAAGATATAGCCGGGAAAAACATAGGGGACAAAGATCAGAAAGGAGAAAAGGCGGATGGAACTGTCGGACCTGAGCCTGAAACTGTGGCTGATGGTAATGGGACAGGATTGTCAGCACCCGCCGCTCCGGATTTCTCTGCTATCGAAAAAGCACCTGAATTTCCAGGTGGAGCAGCCGCACTCCGGAAGTTTCTGGCCCGTAACCTGGTATCACCGGGCAACCTGGAAGAAGGTGAGATGAAAACCGTTCGGGTAAGGTTCAGGGTTGAAAAGGACGGATCTGTCAGCAGCCTCGAAATACTGTCCACAGCGGGTGATGATTTTGATGATGAAGTAGTTAGGGTATGCCGCAGGATGCCCAAATGGATTCCGGCCCTGCAAAATGGAACAAATGTGCCGGTAAGCTATATATTGCCCGTAACTTTTATGGGTTCAGAGTAACAAAATTTATCTAATTTGCTCCACCCTGGAGTTGCCTGGTTTTCTAATGGCAAAAATGGTTAAGGCAGGGATTAATAAATGTGATTCCATGTTGGAAGAATACGAAAGACGTAAAAGAAAACAGGTAGCCGGAATGAAGTCCCTGATGGATTATGGAATGGGAGGACTGATCCTGCTGATGGGCCTGGTCTTTATTTTCAGGATGTACTTAGGTGTCAATCATCCGGTTAATATTAAAATGGGAAAACCGGATACACTTGAAAAAATATTCGGAGGCCTTTCTATAGTCTATGGGTTATGGCGGATTTACAGGGGATACAAGAAAAATTATTTCAGATGAATGGTACTGGTATGCGGTGTATCGCGAATAAGGCAGCCTTTTTTTTACTCTTTATTGTCATGGGTTTGTTTTCCTGTAAATCATTTGAGGAGCAGGAAAGAGCTTTGCCGGACACCAGTGACCGGGGAACTATTTATGTGAGTGCGGATGAAAGCTTCAAACCGGTGATCGATGAACAGGTACAGGTATATGAATCCAATCATCCGGGAACTAAGATCAATGTGGAATATAAACCGGAAGCAGATTGCCTGAAGGATTTGCTGACAGACAGTGTTCGCATGGTGATCGTGACCAGGAGAGCTTCGGTGGATGAAAAAGAAGTGGTGGCAGATTCGTTGAAAGTACAGGCCAGGAGTATGGTGGTAGCCCGTGACGGAGTAGCTGTCGTCCTGCCCCCGGGCTCACCGGATACACTTTTGACTATGAATGACATCCGCGCCATACTGACCGGAAAATTTAAGAAAAATTTAATTCCGGTATTTGACGGGGTAAAAGCAACCAGTACGGTACGTTTTATCATCGATTCTATATTGAAAGGGGATTCACTGACCCCGGCGGCTATGGCAGCCAGAAGCAGTGAGGAAGTAATTGATTATGTATCGGAGAATTCCGGAGTGGTGGGTTTTATTGGGGTGAGCTGGATCGGAAACAGGGAAGACAGCAGTTATTTGAGTTTTTCGAAGAAAGTCAGCGTTGCTTACCTGCAGGCTACTGATATTCCTGATTCGTATGTGAAAGCGTATCAGGCAAATATTTACCTGAAAAGGTATCCGATGGTACGGGATTTGGTTTATATCCTGAAGGAGAACCACCGGGGATTGGGAACAGGCTTTGCGAATTTTATGAGCGGGGAGATTGGTCAGCTTATTTTTAAAAGAGCTTACCTGGCACCCAGCTTTAAATTTCTCTCGATAAGACCGGTAAAGTTAAATGAGTGACAAATGATTTATATTTACAACTTTTAAAAGGGAACAGTAAAATGAAGAAAACCACAATCTCAATTCTGACACTTGCTTTATTATTTACGGCAGGTCTCAGCGCCCAGACGCTGCAGGATGGTAAAAATCATCTTTTTGCAGAACGGTACAATAGTGCGATTAACAGCTTTAATCAGCTGATTGCTTCAAATCCGAACAATATTGAAGCCATCTACTGGCTGGGGCAGTCCATTCTGCAAAGTGAGGAGATCATGTCTTCCCGGATTGCTAAAACCCGTCAGCTGTATGAGAAAGCCATGCAGACCAGTAACGGGGCACCCCTGATTACCGTCGGATTGGGTCATGTGGATTTATTGGAAAATAAGACGAATGATGCCCGCCAGAAATTTGAAACCGCACTTACAATGACCAGGACCAAGAAAGGGGAGAATATCGACATTCTCAATGCTGTGGGACTGGCCAATGCAGATGCAAAGGCGGGGGATTATGAATACGTGATCGCTAAACTTAAAGATGCAATTGATAACAAGAATGCAAAAAATCCGGAGACTGCTGTATGGCTGGGTAATGCCCTTCGTAAAGCCCGTCCCGGCGAAGGTGGAGGAGAAGCCTTCCGTTACTATACAAAGGCCCTGGAATTCAATCCGAATTTCCCGCTGGCAAATCTGCGGCTGGCTAAACTGTTCGAGTCTCAGAAAAACTGGGAATTGGTGTTTCAATACCTGACAGCCGCTACAAAAAATGACGACAAATTCACTGCCGCGTATTACGAATTGTTTTACTATTACTTTGTCCGGCTTGATTATACTTCCGCTGAAGCCCAGCTGAAGAAATATATCGATTCGAAAATGCCCGAGAAAGACATTCAGGATGAATACCTGTATGCCATGTTATGCTGGGCAAATAAAGATTATAATTGTGCGACCAGCAAAGGAGAAGTGGTGGTGAAATCCCTGGGTGAAAACACAAAACCAAAGGTATACCGGTTGCTGGCCGATGCTTATTTTACCAAGACAGAATTTTCAGAAGCCAAAAAATACAGTGACGCTTTTTTCAATAAGAAAAACCCGGATGACTTGTTGCTGTATGATTACCAGCTGAGAGCGGATATCCTTGATAAGACAGGTGGTACAATGGATGAAGTCTATAATACATATTTACAAGGGGCATTACTGGATACCACCGCCTCGCTGAAAGTCGATTTCCTGAAAACAGGAGCGGATAAATTCAAGGCTAAAGGGGACAGTGCGAGCCGTGAGCGGGAAGGAGATCTCCGCCTGCAAATGATCCGGATTAAGGGAACACCTAGCCAGCGTGATTATTTTGATGCCGGATTTGCTTATTACCAGGCCAAGAATTACCATCGGGCAGATAGTGTTTTTGATGTGTTTGTGGAAAAATTCCCAGAGGAGACATATGGTTATATGATGGAATATAATATCCACCGGGCTATTGACAGCACCATGGAGCGCGGTGATGCCGTGCCCTGGGCTGAAAAATACCTGCAAATACTGGAAAAAGATACCGTCAAAAATAAGAACAGCATTCTCGGGGTAGCCGGATATCTGGCTCAGTACCATGCGAATATTGCTAAGGATAAGGAAAAAGCCATAGAATATCTTCAACGGATGTTGAACCTGGACCCCACAAATGAAGTGATTCAGAAAAATATTGAGATACTGAAGAAATCGCTTTCTCCGGATACCCGTCCGGCCAGTAACCAGCCTGGAAAAAGCACGGCTCCGGTCGCAAAAACAGTCAAAACTCCACCCGGTGCTAAAACAGCAGCAACCCCGGTAGTAAAGAAATAAACTCGGTTTTTCTTCTTTTACAAAAGTCCCCCGCATTTGCGGGGGCTTTTCTTTTGTATCAGGGGCCTGCCTGATTTTTAATTCAGGTAAATTCAGACAGCCGCCTTATTTTTGCGGCGGAGTAAAAAAGTTTATGATTTACCTGCTTCAAACCGGTTCAACTAATGCAAATGCAGCGAGTTATCTGCCGGTAGCCCTACAGATTGCATTTGCCGTAGGATTAGTTGCCTTTCTTATGGCCGTAACCCACTGGCTGGGTCCCAAACGTGTCACTTCCGATAAATTACAGAATTTCACCAGTGGTATTGAGTCCCACGGAGATGCCCGCCAACCTATGGCGATCAAGTATTTCCTGACTGCAATCCTCTTTGTGTTATTCGACGTGGAAGTGATCTTTTTCTATCCTTATGCCGTCAATTTCAAAGAACTGGGATGGGCCGGTTTCTGGGCTGTGACCATGTTTGTCGGATTCTTCCTGTGCGGATTTATATATATTATTAAGAAAGGTGCCCTGAAATGGGAGGATTAATAAAGTAAAAATGTAAAAATCAAAATTCAAAACAGAGAACTATCCGGATTCCGGCGTTGTTACTATTTTGACTTTTTATTTTTGACTTTCAATTTTTTAATATGGCTCGTCCGGTATCATACAACCTCATTCACAAGCCGCTGGAAGCGGATATCAGTATTGCCAACCTGCCCGATGGGCACCAGGGCGAAGGTTTTTTTGCGACCAAGCTGAATGATGTCATTGGCCTGGCCCGGAAAAACTCGATCTGGCCCCTGCCTTTTGCTACCTCCTGCTGTGGAATCGAATTTATGGCCACCATGGGTTCCCACTACGATCTGGGTCGTTTTGGCGCCGAAAGGGTGGGCTTTTCGCCCCGCCAGTGTGATCTGCTGATGGTGATGGGTACTATTGCCAAAAAAATGGGTCCTGTCGTAAAACAGGTTTATCTCCAGATGGCCGAACCCCGCTGGGTAATTGCCGTGGGAGCCTGTGCCAGTAGCGGAGGTATTTTCGATACCTACAGCGTGCTGCAGGGAATCGATCAGGTGGTACCGGTGGATGTATATGTACCCGGTTGTCCGCCCCGCCCTGAAGCGATTATTGACGGAGTGCTTCGTATACAGGACCTGATCGGTAAAGAAAGTCTTCGGAGAAGAAATGGAGACCAGTATAAGGCCTTGCTGGAAGGCTACGGTATACAGTAAAAGGAACCAAGAACCAAGATCCAAATAAGCATCAATTGGCAATGACTAATGAAATAATCAAACAACGGCTGACAGAGAAATTCGGGGAGCAGGTTGCTGCCTTCGAAGAATCGTACGGCATGCTTTGTTTTGAAGCTCCCAAGGAGTTGAACCTGAAAGTGCTGAACTTTCTATACGATGATGAGCAGCTGAAATTCAGGTTCATGACCGATCTGACCGGTGTTCATTATCCGAATCAGACCGGACGCGAACTGGCCGTGGTGTACCACCTCCATAACCTGGTGGATAATATCCGTCTCCGGTTCAAAGTGTTTACTGATATCAATCAGCCGGACATTTACACGGCTACCGGGTTGTTCTCCGCTGCTAACTGGATGGAAAGAGAAACCTATGATTTCTTCGGGGTCAACTTTGTAGGACATCCGAATCTGAAGCGTATCCTGAATGTAGATGAAATGGACTATTTCCCGTTAAGGAAAGAGTTCCCGCTGGAAGATCAGACAAGGATTGATAAGGATGATGAAATGTTTGGAAGAGGATAATTTTCAATTAGCCAATAGGCCAATGTGCCAATTGGGGAGAGACTGAATGATAAGAAGTCTTTTGAAATTGGAGGAATAAATAAGATAGCTGATCGTAAGATTGAATAACAGACACATTTAAAAAATGTCAGAACATCATATCAAATTACCGGAAGGGTCGATCGAGAAAACCACTACCACGCTGAACCTGGGTCCTACGCACCCGGCCACACACGGGGTGATGCAGAATATCCTTGAGCTGGATGGTGAACGGATTGTTTCTACCGAACAAACTATCGGGTATATCCACCGGGCTTTTGAAAAGCTTGCCGAACGTCGTCCGCTGGCGCAGATCACCACGCTCACCGACCGCTTAAACTATTGCTCTTCTCCCCTGAATAATATGGGCTGGCACCTCACCTGCGAGAAACTGCTCGGAGTGAAAACGCCAAAACGTGTGGACTATCTCCGCGTGATCATCATGGAACTGGCCCGTATATCC
>CAZLRY010000192.1:2499-6299 GCA_964561675.1 uncultured Chitinophaga sp. | reverse complement strand
TTACCTTTGCCCCGCATGGATATCAATTGCACAGACAAGGAATTATTTTACATCAATAAAGTAGGTGAAGCAGCCGCTGATCTGGGGGTGGAGACCTACCTGGTGGGGGGCTTTGTGCGGGATAAACTGCTGGGAAGAAATACAAAGGATGCGGATTTTGTTTGTGTGGGTGATGGGATTGCCCTGGCACATGCGGTAGCCCAACGATTCAGTCCTTCCCCGCAGGTGGATTATTTTAAAAACTTTGGTACGGCGCATATACGGGTGGACCGGGAATTTGACCTTGAATTTGTAGGTGCCCGTAAGGAAAGTTACCAATCAGAATCACGAAAGCCGGCGGTGGAACCCGGTTCCATTGCAGATGATCAGGACCGTCGCGATTTTACCATCAATGCGATGGCCATCAGCCTGAACCCGGATGATTTCGGTAAACTGGTGGATCCGTTTGAGGGACAAAAAGACCTGGCAGAAAAAATCATTCGCACTCCGCTTGAACCGGCGCAGACATTCAGCGATGATCCGTTGCGGATGATGCGGGGGATCCGTTTTGCCACCCAGCTCGGATTCCGTATTGAGGAAAAAACATGGCAGGGTATCATTGATAACGCCCACCGGATCCGGATCATATCACAGGAACGCATAACCGATGAATTGAATAAGATCATCCTGGCTCCCAAACCCTCCATCGGATTTGACCTGCTGTATAAAAGCGGGTTGTTGCAACTCATCTTTCCGCCCATGGTAGAGCTGGCGGGTGCGGAGTACAAGGATGGGATGGGGCATAAGGATAATTTTTATCATACACTCCAGGTGCTGGACAACCTCTCTGTGCATACGCCCGATCTGTGGTTACGCTGGGCGGCCATCCTGCATGATATTGCCAAGCCAGCCACCAAACGTTTTGAAGAAGGGCATGGCTGGACTTTTCATGGTCACGAAGCGGTAGGCGGGAGAATGGTGCCGAAAATTTTTGCCAAACTCAAACTGCCGCAAAATGAGAAAATGCGGCTGGTTAAAAAACTGGTCGAATTGCACCTGCGTCCGATCAGTGTGACCAAAGAAAATATCACCGATTCCGCCATCCGTCGGTTACTTTTTGATGCCGGCGATGATTTTGATGCCCTGATGATGTTGTGTGAAGCCGATATCACTTCAAAGAATAAACAAAAAGTTAAACGTTTCCTGGAGAACTTCCAGCTGGTACGGCAACGTTGTAAAGAAGTCGAGGAAAAAGACCATGTCCGCAACTGGCAGCCACCGATTACCGGAGAACTCATCATGGAAACATTCGGGTTGTCTCCTTCCAAACCAGTGGGGATAATCAAGGATGCGTTGAAAGACGCTATGCTGGATGGCCTCATTCCCAATACCTATGAGGCAGCCTTTGCATTTATGCTTGAAAAGGCAGCTTCGATGGGGATTTTACCCGTAAAATAATTCAATAACAAAATTCTGGCTGAAGGGGATTAATCTTAAATTTGTGCTATGGCCATTTTAAAATTCAGAGTCTATTTTGAGGAGGACGAAAGCGTGTACCGTGATGTGGCGATTCGTCATACCCAGACCTTTAAGGACCTGCACGATGTCATTCTGAAAGCATACGAGTTTGACAATAAACATAAAGCGACTTTTTTCCGCAGCAATGACCATTGGCTGCGTGGACGCGAGATTTCCCTTGAGGCTTATGATAAGGAATACAAAGCGCCTCCGCTGATTATGGGTGACACCACGATCGGTTCCGAAATCCGGGATCCCAATCAACGGTTTATCTATCTCTACGATTTTAATAAGAACTGGGGCTTCCTGGTGGAACTGATTAATGTATCCAAGGAAGAAAATCCAAAACTTACGTATCCGGCCGTGGTACGCACCGAAGGCATTGCTCCCAGCCAGTACGGTACCAAGGGCTTACTTGGCGAAAAATTTGCAGACATCGAGGAAAAGTATGACCTGACCCAGGTAGGGGAAGGCTTCGGGGAAAAAGATGAATCAGGGGAAGATGTAGCCCTCGATGAAGGAACAGCCGGGGAAGAAGAAGAGATATAATTGAATAGCACCACTCCAAAAACCGTTATTCTGATTACCGGGCCTACGGCTTCGGGTAAAACAGCTGTGGCTATTGAACTGGCCCGGGTATATCAGACTGAAATCATATCGGCCGACAGCCGCCAATGCTTCCAGGAAATGGCGATTGGTGTGGCCCGTCCGTCAACTGCCGAACTGGATGCCGTTCCCCATCATTTTATTGCTTCTCATAGTATTCAAGAGGAAGTAACAGCAGCTACTTTTGAGAAATATGCCCTTGATAAAACTGCAACGCTCTTCCAGGAGAAAGACGTAGTAATCGTGGCAGGTGGGACCGGTTTATATATCCGGGCTTTTTGTGAGGGAATGGACCTGATCCCTGAAATTGATCCGGCTATCCGGCAGCAAGTGATCAGTGAGTATGAAGAAAAAGGACTTAGCTGGTTGCAATCTTTCTTACAAGAAAAGGACCCTGCCTTTTATTCCAGCGGCGAAATACAAAATCCGCAGCGAAGTATGCGGGCGCTGGAAGTCTTTCTTTCCACGGGTAAAAGTATTCTGACCTTTCAGACAGGTAAAAAAACAAAAAGGGAATTCAATGTCATAAAAATCGGACTTGATTTACCTAAGGAAATATTACATCAACAGATTCACCGGCGCGTAGATCAGATGATCACTACCGGTCTTGAGCAGGAGGTGAAATCCTTATTGCTTTTCAGACAGCGCAATGCCTTGCAGACTGTTGGCTACACTGAAATGTTTGAGTACCTGGATGGAAAACTCAGCCTCGAGCAGGCGGTTGAAGCTATCAAAACCCATACCCGGCAATATGCCAAACGACAGCTGACCTGGTTCAGAAGAGACAAGGACATCCACTGGTTTTCACCACATGATACCGGAGCTATTAAATCCTTTTTACAGACTTCAATGTGTTAAACGGTGGCTGCTACCTGTTGTACCGGTTTTGTCAATGCCGTTTCCCGGGTACAGGCATTCCATAATACATATCCACCGGAGAGGTTAAAGACTTCATTAAATCCGTTTTGCCGGAGAATACGGCTGGCCAGGTAACCTCTTAATCCGGCTTCACAATAAATATCGATGCGTTTGCCGGCGGGAATTTCATTCAGTCTGTTACGGATCTCATCCACCGGAATATTCACTGCTCCTTCAATATGGCCCGCTTCAAATTCCTTCACGGTTCTTACATCAAGCAGGTAACTGTTGTCATCGCCATCCCCCAGGTCATTCCAGTAAAATATATTCAACCGGTCCGTCAAAATATTTTCTGCAATAAAGCCAGCCATATTTACCGGGTCCTTGGCAGAGGAATAGGGAGGGGCATAGGCATGTTCAAATTCAGTGAGGTCGTAGATCGTGCCTTTGTTTTTTATTACCGAAGCCAGGATGTCTATCCGTTTGTCCACACCATCATATCCCGCAATCTGGGCACTGTACAGCCGGCCATTTTCCGGAGAGAATGCGATCTGGATCGTCATTTGTTTTGCCCCGGGATAATAACCCGCATGGGAACCGCTATGATTGGTAGATACGATATGATTGATCCCGGCCATTTTTAAATGTTTGCTGGCAGTGCCGGCTGTAGCCACGGTCATATCAAAAACTTTTACAATCGCCGTATTGATCGAACCATTATACAGGTGTTTATTTCCGAGTACAATATTATTGGCAGCAATTCGTCCCTGTTTATTCGCAGGTCCGGCCAGGTAAGTATTCATGGATTGTCCGGTAACCGGATTGGCAAACTCTATCGC
>CAZLRY010000192.1:0-2399 GCA_964561675.1 uncultured Chitinophaga sp. | reverse complement strand
AGAACCAGTTTATCAAATGATTCGGTATATTCTTCACCAGTCAGCAGGTTGCGGGCACTGACAGTCTTATTCATGGCGTCTATACCAGTCACTTCTGTGGAAATACGTACATCAATATTGAAGCGGTTACGGAAAGAGGTAGCGGTTTGTACAAACAATTTATTCCGGTCACTGATCACATCACCAATATAATAAGGCAGACCGCAGTTGGCATAGGAGATATATTCTCCTTTTTCAAAAATAACAATCTCTGCTTTTTCATTTAATCTTCTCAGGCGGGCGGCAGCGCTGGCTCCTCCGGCTACAGCGCCTATGACAATGTACTTCATGTGGTGCTTTTATTTGTAAAGGTTGAGAAGTTTACAAGTTGACAAGGTATGTACTAAGAAAATTTCCTTGTAAACCTTTCAACTTTTCAACTTGTCAACTTCATTTGACTCTGCAAAAGAATAGCATAAACGGATAGCGAAATGTAACCTTGGTTACGTACAAGGGCCAGGGGAGGCAGGGGAAAGTATGATTTTCGTCATGTATTTCTCCATCCATCCTGTAAGAGTGGACTATGAATGAAATACAGGGGTGTAAGTAAATGCGTAAGGGTTATTTATAAAAGATCAGTTCTGAAATATGGCCATTCATATCAGGTGCCTGTTTTACCAGTTTTATTCGGATTGTATGCACTTTATCGGCCAATTGGTAGTTCCAGTACAATTCATGCCGACGGGTAGTGAATCGCACTGGCAGTTTCACCGTCTCAGTGAGCTGCCCGTCAATATAGACTTCCATCTCGAGATAGTTGTCGCTTTTTGAGTCCCAGGAACTGCCGGTTATGGGGCGTACATCTCCCTTAATAACAAAACCACTTCCTGTAAAACTGAATTCGTAATCGTCGGTCAGGATCTTCCCCGCCCATTTTTTTTCAAAGGGCCTGAGTTGATCAAAACTCTGTTCCCATTTAACAGGTAATGGTTTTTGCTTCTTGATCAGGACCTGTTCTCCCTGTTGTTTTCCGCCGTTGCGTTCAATATTCGCGAGGGCCTGCAGCATTCCTGTTTCATATACATCATTCAGTGAAGTGCTGGTGTATTTAAAATCCATGTCTTCTATTTCTTTCAGTCCCTGTTTCCAGTAGGCCGGGATCTTTGAATACCCGAGCATCGTACCGAGGATGCCTGCTGCGGAAGAAGGATTGCAATCGGCATCCTGTCCGCAACGGGTGGCGATCTCAATGGTTTTTGTATAGTCCCCGTTGCCATATAAGAGGCCGATCACCACATAGGCAGAGTTGACCGTGGCATCGATATTGAAAGGAGCATATACGCCATCCGGACAGCCCAGATCATCACTCCATTTTTTCTGTACCTCAAACCAGGTCTGTTTCCAGTCATTGGGATATTTTTTATGCCAGGCAATCACATCCGAAATGCATTGATGGTATTTGGTATTGGCTGGAATCGTCTTAAGGGCTTCGGTTACGATCAATTTAATATTATCCATTGTGAAAGCCAGCGAGTACATAGCCCCAATATAGACGCCTCCATACCAGCCATCGCCATAGTTCATTATATGTCCGATCTTGTCTGATATGGCAGAAGCGGTATTCGGCATACCGGGCGACATCAGTCCGGCGAAATCCGCTTCGATCTGGTAATCGATACAATCTGCATGCGGGTTATTGAGCCAATGACCGGATGCAGGGGCGGGGATCCCGTTCAGTATATTGTACCGGGCCGCCTGGTTGGCATGCCATAACATATACCCGGCTTTGGCAAATGCATTGGCATGCGCACTCACCGGGGCATCCAGCCCTTTTTCCCGGAACACTTCCACGAAGGTGAGATCCATATACAGATCATCGTAAACACCCGGATTGTCTGTCATGGTCTTTTTCAGCAGGCCATCATACCAGGGGATTTTTTTGTAGTCGTTGATCAGGGTGCCATTGTACTGGAACTCCACAGGAGCACCGTAGGTTACACCGATTGTCTGGCCGGCCCAGCCTCCTCTGATTTTGTCTTTCAGCCGTTCTTTACTAATGGTGAAATAATCCTGCGCGGTTAGGGCAATGGTAAATAAAAAACACAGGGCTGTGAAGAAGGCCTTCCTTTTCATTATAGCAGCATTTATAAGGGAAGGTAGGATTTTCCCCGGCTTATTGCAACTGACGCTTGTATAGCTGAATGGTATTTTCCAAACCCAGGTAAATCGCGTCACAAATTAATGCATGCCCGATACTCACTTCATCCAGCCAGGGTATATGTTGCTTAAAGAATTGCAGATTATTCAAATCCAGGTCATGCCCCGCATTTAATCCTAAACCTAATTCCCGGGCTTTTTTAGCGGCAGCAACATACGGAGCGACTGCCTCCTGCCGGCTGCCGACTGCCGTCTGCCTGGCG
>CAZLRY010000191.1:4027-6331 GCA_964561675.1 uncultured Chitinophaga sp. | reverse complement strand
TAGGAATTGGGAAATGGGAATTGGGAAACAGGCACGGCCGACTCCCCGAACCCCATTTCCTAATTACAATTTCCTAATCCCCTATTTCCAAATTCCTTTTTTCAGTTCACCGGTTGTTTCGCCGTATTCGTTTGCACCCCGCCCAGATTAACCCGCAAATTTTCTACAGGTACAACCCCGCATTCCATACGGATGCCTGGCAACTGGTGTTTACAGCACTAAGGTGTTTCATTTATGTAAGCTGTAATGAACAAAGAACTAATTATCAATGCGGCTCCTCAAGGTGTTGAAATCGCCTTGCTGGAAGACAAGAAGCTGGTAGAACTGCATAACGAAAAAACGGATGCACGTTTTGCTGTGGGCGACTTATATCTCGGAAAAGTCAAAAAACTGATTCCGGGACTGAATGCGGCTTTTGTGGATGTGGGTTTTGAAAAAGATGCCTTCCTTCACTATACCGACCTGAGCCCCTATGCCAAATCCCTCCTGAAGTTCACGAATATGTGTATGAACCACAAATCGGAACAGGGACTGGATTTCGGCAAATTCACGATTGAACCCGAGATCGTAAAGACCGGTAAGATCAATGAAGTACTGGGTGGTAAACCGCATATCCTTGTTCAGATTCTCAAAGAACCCATTGCTGCCAAAGGCCCACGCCTCAGCTGTGAAATTTCGTTGCCGGGCCGTTTCGTGGTACTTACCCCCTTCAATGATATTGTAGCTGTTTCAAGGAAGATTCATTCTTCTGAAGAAAGAAAACGCCTGCAGAAAATTGTGGAAGCGATCAAATCCAAAAATTTTGGGGTAATCGTACGGACTGCCGCAGAAGGAAAGAATACCGCCGAACTGCATGAAGACCTTTCTGCGCTGGTGGAAATGTGGGAAACCATCCAAACCAATCTCAAAGGTGCGGTGGCTCCGGCCAAGATCCTGAGTGAGCAAACCAAGACCACCAGTATACTGCGTGACCTGCTCAATGAAGATTTCAACCGGATCGTGGTAAACGATAAAACGATTTTTGCGGACACCAAAAGCTATATCCAGCGGATCGCACCGGATAAAGCGGATATCATTTCCTTTTATCAGAACGGATCGCCCATTTTCGACTCCTTTGGTATCACCAAACAGGTGAAATCATCCTTTGGTAAGACGGTTAACCTCAACAGCGGTGCGTATGTGATCATTGAACATACAGAAGCCCTGCACGTAATCGACGTTAACAGCGGTTATAAAAGTGTGAGCAATAACCAGGAACAAAATGCCATGGAGACCAACCTGGAAGCCGCGGAAGAAATTGCCCGCCAGTTGCGCCTGCGTGACCTGGGGGGTATTATTGTGGTGGACTTCATTGATATGAAGCTACCCGATAACAAGCGGAAGCTGGTGGAGAAAATGGAAGAGTTCATGAGTACTGACCGGGCCAAGCACGCGGTACTGCCGATCTCTAAATTCGGTCTGATGCAGATCACCCGGCAGCGGATGAAACCGGAAGTGAACATCAATACACAGGAAGTCTGCCCCAGTTGTAATGGTACCGGAAAAATATCGTCCACCCTGTTACTGGAAGATGAAATCGAAAAGAACCTCAGTTACCTGATCACCCATAAAAACGGCAACCTCAAACTGGTGGTGCACCCGATCTTATACTCCTATCTTTCCAAGGGCTGGCCCTGGAATACCAAGATGGCCAAATGGAAAAGGAAGTTTGGTCAGAAAACAAGACTCGAACAGGACAGCAACTATCATCTTACCGAGTATAAGTTTTTCGATAAGCATGATGAAGAGATAAAGATGAATTGACCGGGCATTAAATTTTTTGAAGGGCTGTTGCTGAAAAGCGACAGCCTTTTTTCATGGTGAGTAGTGAATGGTGAGTGGTGAGTAGCCCGGGAAGATTCGTTTGTGGCAGATGCAGGCTGAGAGAGGGAATGAGACTCCTCCTTCGTCGGAATGAAAATGTTTCTTAGTATTACCCACTCACCATTCACCACTCACCACTCACCATTCACTACTCACCAAAAAAAAGAGGCTGCCCTTTTCAAGACAGCCTCTTCTATAAAGATGATGATCAGCTATTAGTAGCCGGAGTTCTGTGCCAGTGTGCCACGGGAGGCATCCACTTCCCGCTGGGGAATAGGGAATACCATTTTGTCGGCATTGTAGGCAAATCCATCCGCGCTTAATTTAAGCCGCTTCAGGTCATGCACTGCATGTCCTTCATGCGCCAGTTCCAGTTTTCTTTCAGCCAGGATATCGGCTAAAACAACTGAACCTAAGGAAGACAGACCAGCCCTTGTGCGA
>CAZLRY010000191.1:0-3927 GCA_964561675.1 uncultured Chitinophaga sp. | reverse complement strand
TAAGAAGAGACCAGGCTTTTCCCGTTGGCCGTTGCTACGGTAATCCCGCGGTTTGCGGCATCTCTTGCGTCAGCAAAACGTTCCATCTGCAGGTATACACGGGAAAGCATGGCAGAAGCTGCCGGCTTGGTGGCATACACTGAATTGGTATTGGGCAGCAGGTTCTCCGCTTCGGTTAAATCGGCCAGGATCTGGGTATATACCTGCTCCACCGTGCTGCGGGCTACAAAAGAACTCTGATCAATACCCCGGGTGGGTGTCAGGATCAGGGGTACTCCCGGATTAGAGGTAACTGATCCTGCACTATACGGTTTTGCGTAAAGTTTAATCAGTTCAAAATACAGGGCACCACGGATAAACAGCGCTTCTCCCTTTACCCGGTTTTGGTCAGCCGTAGCTACCACATTCACTGCACTCAGGATATTGTTGCAGATATTGATATTGGTATACGCACTCAGCCAGGTATCACGTACATAACTATTAGTGGTGAGGATGGACTTCAGCCAGATTTCGCGGGGTTGGTTAAATGTACCTTCCCAACGGATCTCGCCATCAGCTGCCAGCAGTTCAGAATAAAGAAAAAGGCTGCCACCGTAGAGATCACCACTGCTCAGTGCGTCATACGCTCCATTCAGCACTTTTTTGACATTGGCGTCAGAGCTAAGGGCAACTTCCTCCGCCACACTCTGCTGCGGAAGCAGATCCAGTTTTTTATCACAGGAAGCGAAGGTCACTCCCAGTGCGATGAATATCGAAATATATTTTTTCATAATTGAGTTCATTTAAAGGATTAGAATCCGAGGTTAATACCAAATGTCATGGATTTGATCTGGGGGGCTGCATAGAAATCACCACCCTGGTTACGGTTACCGGCACGGTAATCAGTATTCACTTCAGGATCCCATCCGGAATAATTGGTAAAAGTAGCCAGGTTAACACCCGTCAGGTAAATGCGGGCTGAACGGATCTTCAGTTTATTCAGCAGTTTGCTGTCCACATTATACGCCAGTGTAATGTTTTTCAGACGTACGTAAGAAGCATCCTCCACATAACGGCTGGAAGCGCCAATTCCGTTACCATAGCCAAGACGAAGCTGGGGCACATTGGTTACATCACCGGGATTCTGCCAGCGGTTCAGCTGATCAACAGTCTGGTTGTCGAACCAGTCGAAGCTGGCTGACATAAATCCACCTGCTCCATTCATCACCTGGTTGCCAAATACACCCTGGAAAAGAACAGAAAGCTCAATGCCTTTATAGCTGAAGGTGTTGTTCAGACCGCCAATCCAGTCGGGGTTTGGATCTCCAACTACAAAATCACCGGCATCGTTATAATCATTGGTGGTATTCTTGCCATCGGGCAGGAAGTACAGGGCATCTCCGTTCGCAGGATCAGCTCCGGCAAACTTAGGTCCGTAAAATACACCGATTCCTTCGCCGACAATCAGGGAGTTCATATAACGGCCATCATTACCCGGAATCAGGCTCTGATCTCCGTCCAGCTTGGTTACTTTATTGCTGTTCTTAGACAGGTTGAAACTGGAGTTCCATTTGAATGACTTTGTGTTCACATTCACTGAATTCAGCACAAACTCAACTCCTTTATTCTCCATGGAACCGATATTCACCGTTTGGGTGGCAAAACCGGATGTACCGGGAACAGGTACATTATAGATCAGGTCACGGGTGTTACGTACATAGTAGTCGATTTCACCTGTGAGGCGGTTACCGAATAAACCGAAGTCGATACCGATATCCGTTTGCGCTGATTTTTCCCATTTCAGTTCGGGGTTGGCCAATTGGGTTGGTACCAGACCTGAAACGTTATTGTACTTGGCAGCACCCCAGAGACCGAGCTGGGCAAAGTCACCAAAACCGGCATCATTACCTGTTAATCCATAACTGGCGCGCAGTTTCAGGAAGCTGAGCCATTTTACACTGCTCAGGAAGTTTTCCTGGGAAAGAATCCAGCCGGCAGAAGCAGCCGGGAAGAAGCCATATTTATTCTCTTTACCAAAACGGGATGAACCATCAATACGGCCGCTCAGGGAGACCAGGTATTTATTCATCAGTTTGTAGTTCGCACGGGCAAAATAAGAGAGAATGGCAGACTCAATGGTTGACGTAGAACCACCGGTGATACGACCGGCACTGGCCAGTTTCTTCAGGGCGTTTACAGGGAAGTCTTCACCGGAAACAAAAGACTGGTCAGTTGTAAAACTCTGGAATGACATACCGGCTGTAGCGTCGATATCATGTACCCGGTTTAAAATTTTTGCAAAGCTCAGGTAGTTATTGGTGTTATAGTTCACTCTTCTGAACCAGGTGGCTTCACCATATCCATTGGTGGACTGACCAATAATAGTACGGTTACCAAAGAAACGATCATCGCTCTGGCTTTGTACATCCAGGCCAAACTCTGATTTAAATACCAGGGAAGGAGCGAATTTATAATTGAAATAGAAGCCGCCGATATTACGGAAGGTGGTTGACTCATAACGGGAGTCTTCCAGCTCGATCAGCGGATTATAATAGGTAGTGGTAGGACGATCATAATACACTCCTTGCTGGTCCCTTACGGGTGTAATCGGGGCGAGGGCCACAATCTGCATCGGGGTATAGAATTCATTGTCATCGGCCACACGGTTGGCGATGGTACGGGCCACACTCATGTTGAAGCCGAATTTCACGCGATTGCTCGCATCATGATCCAGGTTGAACCTGGCGGACAAACGCTGGAAGTTATTTCCAAACAGGATACCATCCTGATCATTGAATCCGCCACTGATAAAGAAGCGGGTTTTATCTGTACCACCGGAAGCACTGATATCCACCAGTTTGGTCTTTGCATCTTCCTGGAAAGCCTGTTTCTCCCAATTGGTATTCGTTTCGAGATTTCTCCAGTTGGAAAAACCGGAATAACGGGTCAGCCGGTTTTCTGCAAATTGTAACCAGGAGCCACTGTATTGTGCGGGATCCAGCGGATCCACCCCTTCAATCTCATCACTGTTGATGGCTGCTTCACGAAGCAGGTCTACATATTGCCGGGCATCCAGAAATCCACGGTAGCCGGTTGGCTTATTGGTACCATACTGGAAGTTTACATTCATGGCGGTTTTACCAATACGACCTTTCTTGGTTGTGATCAGCACCACGCCGTTCGCCGCACGTGAACCATAAATCGCAGCGGCAGATGCGTCTTTCAGGATATCAAAGGTTTCAATATCATTGAAATTGATATCGGCCAGTGAATTACCGGAATTCGGGTCTGAGTTGATCGGTACTCCATCCACCACATAAAGCGGCGAACTGGAAGCACCAATAGAACCGGAACCACGGATACGTACTTTGATTCCTTCACCTACTTTACCACTTTGTGATTCCACAAACACGCCGGCAGCGCGTCCCTGGATCGCCTGGGTAAAGTTGGCTACCGGTGTATTGGCTACTTCGGATCCCTTAATACGGGCAATATTACCGGTCAGGTCCTTTTTAATTTTGGTACCATAACCGACCACGATCACCTCATCCATACTGCGGGAATCACCGGCCTTTAAAGAAATACTCAGCGGCGCTCCGGTGATGGCTATTTCCTGTGTTTCATAGCCAATCGCTGAAACAATCAGGGCTTTTGCATTTGCATCCACGGTCAGGTTAAAAGTACCATCATTGCCTGTGGCTGTGCCGTTTCTTGAACCTTTAGCGGTTACCGAAACATTTGACATTGGGGCTCCGCCCGCATCAGTAACCTTTCCGGTTACCTCTCTGGTCTGAGCTGAGAGTATTTGCGCTGAAAAAAGCACAAATCCCAGCAAGAGCAGTCTTAGTTTACTCATTGTGTTGGTTTTTAGAAATATAAGAAGGGATAAATATATGTTAACCTTGCCTTAACAAAACAAGAAAACCATGCAGTTTGCTGCATGGTTTT
>CAZLRY010000190.1:0-6337 GCA_964561675.1 uncultured Chitinophaga sp. | reverse complement strand
GGCTGTTGCTTTTGCCCGCTTATTTGCCCTGTCTCTGCTTTCTTCTGAAAAATGAAGGCTACTAACTCCCGACTACTAACTACTAACTACTGATCAGGGTCCATCTGCATAAACTCACGCTTCACCGCTTTCAGCATACTGAACAGCTGCGCTACTTGTATGAGCAATAAGACAGCAAGGGCCAGTACCACATACCAGGGAAGGCTGATTGTTTTTACATCCTGTAATTTCTGGAAACGGTCTATATGCCAGCCATTGAGAGCGGAGCCGAAGGCCATACCCACAAGGAGGAAGGAAATCAGCGAATACACCACTTTCATAAACATGATCCGCATGGTGGAGTATCCCACTTTGAAATTTTCCAGGATGGCGGCCGGTATGATTAATACGAGCGCAATCCAGCTCCAGTTTTTGCTGAACCAGTCGTTATCGAGTACGAGGTTAAGTCCGAGAACAAGGACAATGGATAATAATCCCCAGGGAAATAATAAGAAGGTAGAAGGTTTGGTGGAAGGTGCAGGCATCTTATTTTTTTTGATTAACAGAAAGGTAGGAAAAAGCAGGGAAGTGGGAAAACAGAAGTTTTTATACTTTTTGATCCTGAAGCCTGATGACTTTTCTCTTTTTTCCCGATGAACAATAAATCTGTCATGGACGGGCTGTGTTTTCGGATATAGTGCCCGGTTGTGAACAGGTTGTGGTTGAGAATCAAATTATTAATCAATTATCTAAAAGTTCAGGTATGAGAAAGCTGCTTTTTTTAATGTTGTTTTCCGGATGGGCATTTATTGGCTCAGCCCAGATCACGTATGTAACTCCCAACCACATGTACAATACCTTTAACGAGGTGACCAACAGTGCCCGGGCCGAAGCATTGGGGAAAAATACGGTGACGTTGAACGGGCTCCGGTCGGCTTTTGACAATCCGGCTGCAATCAGTCCGGGCCAGGAGAAAGCCCAGCTGGCGTTTAATTTTTTAAATGGCCATCCATACCACCTGAAGTCAAGGAATTATTTTTTCGGTTTTTCTTATAAAGTGACATCCCGTGTAACTATCGGTATCTCCACGCATCAGTGGGTGGATCCGGAAGGCACCTGGACGGCCATTATTGCAAATACCAATACACCTACGGAGAAAAAATCGCAACAAACATATTCATTGCATGCGGCAGGCCGGATAGGTAAACACCTGCATATCGGCTTATCCGGAAATAATGTTTCCTATAAAGCGATTGAAGGGATAACCACCAGTAAGGTTTTTTTGCTGAACGGAGGATTGGTGTATGATCGTCCGGTACAATGGCTTGGTGAATCCCGTAAAGCAATTAATGAAAGCCTGCGGCTGGCCCTTGGCTTCACCAATCTGTTGTTTAAGGGGACTTTGATAGAACGCAAAGATGCCAGCACCTGGCAGTATCGTGATGTACCCATTATCATGCGGCTCGGGGCTGCGTATGGATTTACAGTGCCGTTGCAGACATCAGTTGGCAGTAAGACCCGTAAAATAAAGGAACTTCCAAAGACCCTGGATCTCAGTGCCCGGATACAATATAATAACTGGCTGAAGCAAAAGGACCATTTTTCAGGAGAAGCAGCCTCTAATACATTGTTGGGAATTGGCCTGGAAGCCACCGCCCTGCAACTGGTAACTGCCCGGCTGGGTTATTTCAGGGAAACCCGCCCAACCAGAGATGAGCCGGGTGAAATATATGCCACCCGTTCAGACAGGAAAGGACTGACCTGGGGCCTTGGGTTTCAGGTACCTGCCAAATTATGGTCCGGCAATAAATGGCCTTTTGATATCCGTTTCGATATACTGGCAAAGAATCACCCTAACACGCTCAATGAAAATATTTCTATGGCATCCACCAAAGAGTTCACGGATAAAAAATTGTTTTTCGGATTGGGATTTGAGCTGAATTTTTAAATGAAA
The DNA here is from genome assembly GCA_964561675.1 of uncultured Chitinophaga sp. GTDB lineage: Bacteria > Bacteroidota > Bacteroidia > Chitinophagales > Chitinophagaceae > JJ008. The sequence goes on along the minus strand of CAZLRY010000190.1, from coordinate 4,404 downwards.
GCAGACGACTTTTGTAAGCGTTCATTTTTCTGCGAGTCCGTTTCTGCTATTATAGGCATATCTTTGTTTACTTATGGGACCACATGGAACAAAGGGAATTAAATACCCTGTAGCCATTCGTAAATAATTCACTAACCTTAAATTTAATTGTATGTCAAAAAAGAACGCTGAACCCAGGAAGAATAAGCCTACAAAAAAGAAAAGCTCAGCACAGAAGAAGGCAGATCCAAAGAAAAAAGCACGCTAAGATCAACGTACAGAGAGCCCGGTTAACAGCCGGGCTCTTTATTTATAATAAATCCTGATACGGGTGAGCATCACCTCAACCATTGAAAACTATATCGTTGGGATAAGAGCAAACAGTACGACCTGTTATAAAGAACACCCAAAATACTTCATTTGGAACGACAGGCTGGCCCGGGTTCTTACTACTCAGAACTGAAGGGAGGGTAACGGGTTACCCTGCAGCAGGAATATGCCCGGACTGATTTGTTCCTGGCGGACAGCCGTGGCCGTATAAGTGATCCTGCCTGCTTCGTAGCTATAACTATATTCAAGTACCAATCCGGGCAAACCCGCAAAAGCTGGTTGATATAAGGCAGGCAGCGTTGGGAGTTCCGGGGTATAATAGGCGGTAATTGACCGGCCGTCAGCCAACTGAACCATGGCTTTATTACAGGAATATCCGGCGATTTTTTTCCCGCCGGTCTCATTCAGTTCAACCCGTATACTGTCATATTTTTTATTCCGCTCTTTCCATTCCTGGACCGTCATCTTTTCCCTGATATTCTTTCTGCCGGATTCTTTTACCTGGTATACGGTGATCACTGAATCTTCACCGGGAAGGAAGAACAGGCTTTCAATCCGCATCAGGCTTACGAGCCGAAGCCGGGCTTTGTTCCCGGAAATAAAAAGGGTCTGATTGCCCCCGTTATAGGTTTCACTGATCGAGGTCTTTTTGTTTTTTTGTGAGAGACTCATCTGGTAACTGATCACCAAACCGTTTAAATGGCTGCTGTCTGAATCGACCGTCTGCGCCTGAACAGGTGTCAGGGTAAACAATAGTATCAGCAGTATCATCCAATATAAAAAAAGGGTTCTCATTTTTTGTTTTCCATTATAAATTCAAGCAGGTCCAGCGGATCCGTGGCCATTTTCTTTTTGTTATGGTCAAAATATACTTCATCTGTATTCTTCCAGCGGTTCAGCTGACGTCTTGCTTTACGTGCCCTGGCGGTGGAATGCTGGCGCTTATTGGTGCTGTACAGGTCCTTCATAAACGTCATCATTTTAACTGAAACCGTAACCGAAGAATACTGATCCACATCGAGGATGATTGGCATTTTACGGGTATAATAAGCACTGAAATCACAATCCCTGCATTCCATCAGGGAGTAAAGCAGGTCATTATCCGTGATAACAAGCGTATGGCCATCAGCCCCGGCCGGGCGATTATATGCTGCGGCCGGATGATCAGCCGGCTGCCGGCTTCTATTTTTTATACTACTGTCCGGTTGCTGCAGTATGGCCGTTCCGGATGAATCGGGTGTTTGAATCGCCGGTTTCGATTGTTGTAATCCCGTAGGTGAAACAGGATCCTTCATTAACCTGGGGTATAATAAAAAGATAGCCAAAAGAAGCGCAGCGGCGGCAGCGGTGCTTAAAAAGAAAAGGGTTCTTTTCTTCCTGGTTTTCCGGGCATGGGTGGCTTCCAGGATCCGGTCTGCCAGTGCGGGGGGCGGCTTTAACTCAAAGCCGGCCAGTTGTTTTAGTTGGAGATCCTGTTCAGCATGGACAGCAGGCGAAACCTGCTTCATGATGTTTTCATAAAACGGTTCCGGTGGTTGCCATTCATGACCGGCCAGCTCCTGGAATGGGTTATTTTTATTATCGTCCATGACTCTTCCGGATAATCTCCTGTAATTTATTTCTGGCTTTTGACAATTGTGATTTACTGGTGCCTTCGTTAATGCCCAGCATTTCTGCTGTTTCTTTGTGATTATACCCTTCCACCAGACATAGGTTCAGCACGGTTCGGTAGCCGTCGGGTAATTGTTGAATGGCTTTCAGTAATTCTTCTTTGGAAAGATGGATTTCTTTTTCCCCGTCGATCAGCGGATGGATATCTTCATTTTGTTCGATGCGATCACTGGAGTATACTCTTTTTTTCAGGTTCAGGAAATCAAGGCAGGTGTTTACAAAAATCCGCCGGACCCACCCTTCAAAAGAGCCCAGTCCCTTATACGACTGCAGGTTATTAAATACTTTAATAAAGCCATCCTGGAAAAGGTCGTCCGCAAACCCCGTATTGCCTGAATAACGATGGCATAAGCTGTACATCTTTCCGGCGTATAATTCGTAAATACGGCGGAAGGCAGGCTGGTCACCTTCGATGGCTTTTTTAATTAAGACTTCAATGGGAAGTATATCGTTGCCCTTGTCGTCGTCTTCTTTTTTCTTCTCTGGTAGCTGAAGCATGTTAGTGGTTGAAACGGCCAAAACTATTACTTAAACAAGGAAGAAAAAATTTGTTCACAGGCAACGCTCCGGGTGGCTCAGCCGTCACAGCCGCTTGTTTAAAAATAAAAGGGGACGCGGGCAACCGGCCATACCCGTTTCCGTCTTTACTAAGTATCCGGTTTAATTTTTAACCAATATTTTTTATTACCTATGAGCAAATCATTTGTCCTCTTCAAGATCGAAGGAAATACAAGGGAAGTGTTTTATGTGGAGAAGCTCAGGCGTACCGGGAATGAGTATACCGTAATCCCGGTGAGAGCAAAACGATATTATTTTTTGACTGCCATATACTGGGCCTATGTATTCAGACTGAAATGGGTCCACCTGCGGCATGCAACTGATTAATCAGGACATACACAGTAACGTTGAAGGGTGATTTCTCAAGACTTATCCGAATGGTATCAGATATGGGGCTACAACCCTGAGCGTAACAGGCTTTTTTTAAAGCCTGTTTTTTATTACTCCCTTGTTCCGGAATGGGAGGAGTTTTTGCCGGACAGTGAATCTCAAACCGGCTAACTGACCATCGCAGGTAATAATCACTGATTTTTTTGTATTGATTGTCAATCTATTGCGTAAAAATTATGAATTTAGTCTTTACGTTGACTAAATTCATATTAATTTAGTCAGTATAATGACGTTAATAATGAGAATATTTAAACGAAAAATTGAAAGGCAAATTGAGGATAAAATCGGCAAAAATAAAGTGCTGCTCATTATGGGTACCAGAAGGGTTGGGAAAACGGTATTAATTCAGGAGATTAAAACGAAGTTCAATGGAGAAAGTTTGTTGCTGAATGCGGAGGATTTTGATGTGCAGGAAATACTTAAAAACAGGACCGTAGCCAATTATAAGAAACTGATCGGCAAAGCAACTTTGTTAATACTGGATGAAGCCCAGGTGATTGATGAAATCGGAGCAATTTTAAAGTTGATGATTGATAGTATGCCGGGGTTGACGATCATAGCAACCGGTTCGTCATCTTTTGATTTATTGAATAAAGCAGGGGATCCATTAACGGGGCGTCAATACCAGTTTCATTTATATCCGCTTGCACAACTCGAAATCGGAGAAGATGAAAATTATGCTGAAACGGTTCAGCACCTGGACGAACGGCTGATATTTGGTTGTTATCCCGAAGTTTTTCAGTTTTCATCTTACCAGGAGAAGTCAGTTTATTTACAACAATTGGTGCAATCTTATTTATTAAAAGATATTCTGGCGTATGAGGGGATCCGGAATTCCGACAAGATTATACGACTGCTTCGTTTAATTGCTTTTCAAACCGGAAGGGAAGTATCTTATACAGAGCTGGGTACCCAGCTGGGCATGAGTAAAAATACAGTAGAGAACTATCTGGATTTGCTGTCCAGGGTTTTTATTATTCACCGGCTACCTGCGTATAGCACCAATCCGCGGAAAGAAATTTCAAAAGGGTCGAAATGGTATTTTTATGATAACGGAATAAGAAATGCAATCATCAATGATTTCCGGTTGCCGGCTTTACGGAATGATATGGGATCATTGTGGGAAAACTACCTGCTGGCTGAAAGAATAAAAAAGAATGCATACCAGGAGAAAAATGTACAGTATTATTTTTGGAGAAATTATAATCAGCAGGAAGTGGATTTAATTGAATTGACCAATGGTGAAATCAACGGGTTTGAGTTTAAATACACCACTGATAAAAAGACAAAAGTACCACCGGCATTTTCTGCATTCTATAAAGACGCATCGTATACTGTTATATCGAAAAGCAATTACCTTGACTGGATTTTATAGCCTACCGGCGGCTGCTAATTTTTGAGTATCCGCTGCAATAAGTTTACAGTCATTTAGAAATTACCGGCAAGTGTATATTTGTTGTGTATGCGTACTATTTT
>CAZLRY010000189.1:0-6386 GCA_964561675.1 uncultured Chitinophaga sp. | reverse complement strand
GAAGCAAACATGCGCAGGGCGACGATCATATTATTTACCATGATTCCCAGCCAGGTCAGGATACTGTTTCCTCCTTCATAGATGCCAAAGGGGTTTCCTTTTTCTATATTTTTATGTGTTTCCTCGATATAGCCGGGGCCCAGTACTTCCGCGGCAACAGATTCATCCACGGAAGCCGTAAAAAAGCCAATCACAAAAAAAAGGATAAAAAAGAGGGTGGCAAAAAGCAGTATGCCATGATGTTTGCGGATGGTCAGTGGCAGATCATACTTCCAGAATTTCCAGATCCGGTTGGAATCCTCTTTCCTGTTTTTATAGATATCGAGGTATATCCGCGAAGCCTGCGAATTGATATAGTGGGTAACCTTCCCAGATGGATAGAATGTTTTGGCATACGCCAGATCATCCACCAGCTGTGTAAAGGAAGCGGCCATCTCATCCGGGTCATCCGGGGGAAGGTGCTGGTTTTTCAGCCAGCGGTCTTTATTCTTCTTTATAAACAGGGCTTCCCTCAATCGATGAATTTTGCTTGTAAAATACTATTTTTAAAATAAGAAAAGCAGGACCTGGCGAATATTATTTCTCCTGTTCTGTACTTACCTTTACCCGATGGCTGTAATCAAGATTCCCACCAATTTCAATATTGACCTGGAATTCGAAGTACCTGAATTCTTCCGGAGGATCCTTGCCCTTTTTATTGATACCATTCTCCTGATCATTTACTACAAGATTTCAGTAGCCTTTCTTACGTCAATAGCCGGGACTATGAACAGCCGATCGGAAGAAAACTGGATGAACCTCCATTGGGCTTCCCTTTTTATTATACTGGGGCCGATCTTTTTTTATCATATTTCGATGGAGATCCTGCTGAACGGGCAGAGCCTGGGAAAAAAGATCATGCAATTGCGGGTGGTGAATGAGAACGGCGGTAAAGCCGGTATCAGCCAGTTGTTTATCCGCTGGATGCTAAGGGATATCTGGTTTTTGCTCTTACTATTAATGGGTTTAGGTAAAATATATACCGGAGAAAACACACAGGCGATTATACTGGTACTTTCAGTCATTGGCTTCTTTATCACCGACATCATACTGGTTGTAGCGAGTAAAAAAGGGCAGCGCTTAGGCGACTTGCTGGCGAGGACGATCCTTATCCGCACACAGACCAAAGGCGATATAGAAGACACCGTGTTTATTGAAGTAGCCGACAGCTATGTCCCCTCTTTTCCTCAGATCATGCAGCTAAGCGACCGGGATATCAATTCCATAAAAAACATTCTGGACACCGCGCGACGCAAAGGGGATTACCATATGGCGGAAACAGCTGCCGCAAAAATAAAGGCACACCTGAAAATTGAATCAGGTATGCCTGCTTTTGATTTTTTAGATTTACTCCTGAAAGACTACAATTTCCTTTCTACCAATTGAACCACTGGTCTGATCAGCCCATTACGGCACCAAGTCCCCCGAGTAAGAATAACAGTAAGAACAAAGAAATAAAGATAATGGTGATCACCCCCATGAAACGGAAGGTCGCTTTTAAATTGCGCATTCCTTCATTCAGGGCCATCTGATCATTTGCATTTAATGCTACCTTGATATGGTTTGAAAAACGGAGTGTAAAAAGACAGGGGAAAAAGTAGATAATTGCCATAATGATATAAAAAATCATCATCGCCGCACCTGCTGCAGCTGAAGCACCACTGCCGCCCATTTCACGACTTAACTCACTGGTGGCACTGCTGATCGCCATAGACGCCACAATGCCTCCGATAACAATAAATCCGCAACCGATCATCCCTACAATGGCAAGCAGCTTCGCCCAGGAAGCGGTTTCTTTTAAATAACCAGCCGTTACGCTATCAATGCTAAGGCCAAATAATGAGTTTTCCTGTTGTTGTTCCATACAATTTTTTTTTAGGTTTCAGTAAATATAAAACTCCGGTCTGTTTACTGCAAATAATTTTGCACTGAACAAACCGGAGTGGTTGAAATCGATCCATGGCTTAATAAGCCCTTGCAAATAGCACCCGCTGTACAGAAGGCTTCCCCGAAAAGATACACTTCCCTTCTTCCTGAGGATTATCCAACGGAATACAACGGATCGTGGCTTTGGTCTTTTCCTTAATGGCTTCTTCAGTTTCAGGGGTTCCATCCCAATGTGCGGAGATAAAACCGCCTTTTTCGTCCAGGAGTTTTTCAAACTCCTCCCAGCTGTTTGCCGGTGTGATATTGGCATCGCGGTAGGCTTTTGCCTTATCAAACATGAATTGCTGAATCTCCGTCAACAGATTATTGACATACCCGGCAATGCCATCAAGGCTGACCACATTCTTTTCTTTCGTATCCCGGCGGGCCACTTCCACCACATTTTTCTCGAGGTCACGGGCACCGATAGCCAGACGTACCGGTACACCCTTCATTTCATATTCTGCAAACTTCCAGCCGGGCCGGGCATTGTCATTATCATCATATTTGACCCGGATACCAAGGGCTTTCAGCTCACTCATGATCGCCTGCACCCTGGCATCGATCTGGGCTTTCTGTTCATCTCCTTTATAAATCGGTACGATCACCACCTGGGTAGGAGCAATCCGGGGTGGCAGGATGAGTCCCTGATCATCACTATGTGCCATTACCAGGGCTCCGATCAGACGGGTACTTACGCCCCAACTGGTGGCCCATACATACTCCAGTTTGTTTTCCTTATCACTAAATTTCACATCAAATGCCTTGGCAAAATTCTGTCCCAGAAAATGGGATGTACCGGCTTGTAATGCTTTACCGTCCTGCATCAACGCTTCAATGCAATACGTATCCTCCGCTCCGGCAAAGCGTTCATTGGCGGATTTCACGCCTTTGATCACAGGAACGGCCATCCAGTTTTCGGCAAAATCGGCATAGACATGAAGCATTTTCTCCGCTTCTTCAATGGCTTCCTGTTTGGTGGCATGCGCGGTATGTCCTTCCTGCCAGAGAAACTCAGCTGTGCGAAGGAATAAGCGGGTTCGCATTTCCCATCGTACCACATTGGCCCACTGGTTCACCAGGATGGGCAGGTCGCGGTAGGATTGTATCCAGTCTTTATATGTATTCCAGATGATTGCTTCACTGGTAGGACGAATCACCAGTTCTTCTTCCAGTTTGGCTTCGGGATCCACCATCAGTTTCCCGGGTTTAGCGGGATCCGCTTTCAAACGGTAATGTGTTACGATAGCACACTCCTTGGCAAAACCTTCTGCATTTTTTTCTTCGGCTTCAAAAAGGCTTTTCGGGACAAAGAGCGGGAAGTAGGCATTTACGTGCCCGGTATCCTTGAACATCTTGTCCAGTGCGTCCCGCATATGCTCCCATAGGGCAAATCCGTAGGGTTTTATCACCATACAGCCCCTGACAGCGGAATAATCGGCCAGTTCCCCCTTCAGGATTAAGTCATTGTACCATTGGGAATAATCGGTGGCCCGCGATGTGATCTCTTTGCTCATATTGCTTGGTTTAACTGCTTTTCAGGCTTTAAATCTTATTTAACAGGCGGATATACAATAATTCACGGAATTGGTTAAATCTTTGTATTGTCAATGCAAACGATTGTGTATCCATATAAGTCGCACAAAAGTAGTAACTTCAACTTTAACCCGATAAACCATTTGCCATGAAATCATCTGTTTTACTCCTGGCACTCGTTGTAGCTGCACTGAGCAGTTGTACCACCGCCTACAAAACAGGGCAAACCCCTGATGATGTATACTATTCCCCTACCCGTCCGCAGGATGAGTATGTTCGTATAGAAAAAGAAGATGACCGGCGTTACCGGTATGAGGAGGACTTCCAGGAAGACCGTTACCTGCGGATGAAAATCCGTAACCGTAATCAGTGGAACGATCTGAACGACTGGTACGCATACGAGCGTTTTGGTTTCGGCCACAATTATTATTATGGTTCCTATTATAACCCGTATAATACCTGGAATTATTATTACAATCCCTATTGTTCCCAAACGATCTTTGTAAACAATAGTTTTGCTTCCAACCCGCCAAAACCCCGGATGGCGAATCTGAATACTTATAATCCGAAAAACACCAGCACCGTTTCCAATCCGAAAACACAATTTAACAATCCTAAATACAGTTTACCCGGGAATAGCAATAACGGGTATAACGGCAATACCTATACCGCTCCGAGAAACAGCAGTTCCAACTCCGGAAGCAATACCGGCAACCTGTTACGGACCATTTTCAGCGGAGGAAATAATAATTCATCGTCCGGCAGTTCTTCCGGCACAAAACCTTCTTCTTCATCGTCTTCTTCCAGCAGTTCATCCAGCAGTTCTGGTTCCTCTTCTGGCAGCAGCGCCCCGGTTCGCCGTTTCTAATTCAACAACGGAAACAATGACCGGCTTTGTAAACTGTCCAGCAATACTGGAACCACTATTGTCTACCTGTAATTCACTGTTATCATGAAAAAAATAATTTTCATACTGACTTCTTTTGCCTGTGCCGGCCCCTTATTGGCCCAGGATCCAACCGATGCCCTTCGTTATTCCTGGAACGTGTCCTCCGGTACGGCCCGGCAACAGGCTGTCGGCGGAGCCATGGCCTCCCTGGGTGGCGATCTTTCCGCCGCGTATGTAAATCCGGCCGGCCTTGGTTTTTACAAAACCGGCGATTTTGTCCTGAGTCCCGGGTTTAACTTATGGAACAATAATGCTACCTATTATTCCCGCCAGGAAAAAGACAACCGGAAGTATGCTTCTTTTGGTGCATCCGGGCTGGTAATCGGCAATGGGGCTGAAAAAGACAGGAAAGGACGGAATTCCAGTTCTGCATTTGCATTGGCGATTAACCGCACGGCGAATTTTGGCACCAACCTGCTTTACCGCGGACAAAACAACCAGAGTTCCTATTCCCATAAGTTTCTGGAAGAAATCAACGGAGTAACTGATGCCAATGCGGTTGCCCAAAACTATCCGTTTGGCAGTAGTCTCGCTTTTAATACCTATTGGATTGATACTGTGGCCGGGGGCAGTTCCGGCAACTATCAGTTTCAGACCCGGGCTCCTTTTGGCACCGGTCTGTTCCAGGAAAATGTAGTGGAATCCCGTGGAGGGATCACCGAACTGGCCCTGGCTTTTGCAGGTGCATCACATGATAAGTGGTTTATGGGCTTCACCCTGGGGGTACCCTTCCTGCGTTATGACCGGACTTCTACTTTTACAGAAGCGGATGCAGGTACTGATCCCAATAATAAATTTGATTACGCTGTATTTACACAGAATCTCGAAACAAAGGGTTCCGGGGTTAACCTGAAAATGGGCGTCATTTATAAACCGGTGGAACATGTACGCCTTGGACTGGCCTTTCATACACCCAGCTTTTACCGGCTGACCGACCAGTACAGTGCTTCTGTTACCACCAACACGGAGAGCTATCAGGGTACAATGTCACAAACCTCCTCATTTCTGAATAATAATCAGGATGGCCAGTTTTCATACTGGATGTTTACCCCCTACCGGTTAATGGCCAGTGCCTCTTATGTACTCCGGGAAATTGAAGATGTACGGAAACAAAGAGGATTCCTGACTGCAGATATTGAGTATGTGAATTATAAAGCATCTTCTTATACCTCCGATCCGGAAGGTGATAATAGCCAGGGAACGAAAGATTACCTGAAATCCCTGAATAAGGCTATTGACAATGCCTATAAAGGAGCATTTAATTTCAGGGCCGGTGGTGAGCTGAAGTTCACAACGATAATGACCCGGCTTGGCATTGCCTATTACGGAAATCCCTATCAGGATATTGCCGGAGAAAAAGGGAGCAGGTTCCTGCTATCCGGCGGACTTGGCTACCGGCATAAGGGCATTTTCATTGACCTGACCTATGTACATACCATGGGTAAGGATGTGGATTTTGCCTACCGTTTGCAGAACCGGCCATTCAGTGCGGCCACCCTTAAACAAACCGGCGGGAACGTGTTACTGACCCTTGGATTTAAAATTTAACGGATGGAACTAAAATAGTTTACGGCTGTTCCTGTACCGGAGCAGCCTTTTTTTTTAAGAATCGGGCTGTTCCGGACGACCGGACCAGAACTGATACTTGTTTTACCAATTTTCCTTTCATTATGCGGATTGGTATTGAATTTGCCTGTAGGAAGCGATTACGTATTTTTACAAATAAATAGTTGAACCTGAAGCGGTTTAAAAAAATACTGAAATGGTTTTTTATCTGTTTACTGCTGCTGATCGCAGGGGCTTATATCTTTATTCAAACCCCCTGGGGGCAGAACTGGATCGTTAAGCAGGTAACACATCGTTTGTCGAAAGACCTGCAGACCAAAATCACTATCAAACGAATTGATTTTTCCCTTTTCGATAAAATGCACCTGGA
>CAZLRY010000188.1:0-6394 GCA_964561675.1 uncultured Chitinophaga sp. | reverse complement strand
AGTGCGTATCATTAAAATTGATATTGATCAGAGCCCGGCCGCCGCGCAGGCTTATAACGTACAAAGTGTACCCACTCTGCTTTTATTTCAACAAGGCAAGCAGTTGTGGCGGCAGTCCGGAGTAATTCAGGCGGCGCAGCTGGAGAAAATAATCGAACAAAACACAACCAACGAATAAACATGTCTGACAAAAAAGAAAACCGCGGCTACCTCTCTTCTGCCTTAACCTGTCATTGTCCCCGTTGCCGCGAAGGAAAATTATTCAAGCATCCGTTATCCCTCAGTTTTAAAAAGAACCTGGAGATGCATAAAAACTGCCCGGTTTGCGGACAGATGACAGAAATTGAGGTGGGTTTCTATTATGGTACCAGTTATGTGAGTTATGCCCTGACGGTCGCCCTGAGTGTGGCCACCCTGGTCGCCTGGTGGGTCATTATTGGTTTATCTACCGAAGACAACCGTTTTTTCTATTGGATGGGCTTTAATGCCGCCTTCCTGATCATTCTCCAACCCTGGCTGATGCGCCTGAGCCGGAGTCTCTGGATCTCCTGGTTTGTGAAATTTGACCCGTATTGGAAGGAAAATCAACCTGAAGACTTTTCTGAGCGATTAAATGCCGACCAGGCAGGCAACTGGTAACTTTAAATCCCTTATTTTTGCATCCCTTTTGAACCAAACGGAGACCTGCTCGAGCGGTTGAAGAGGCACGCCTGGAAAGTGTGTATACCCCTAAAGGGTATCGAGGGTTCGAATCCCTCGGTCTCCGCCTTCGCCCTCCGAAGCAATAGCTACGGAGGGCATTTTTTTAAATATTCACTCTAAGAAACAATATCTAAGGGCTACGGCGGATAAATCCGCTTAGTCCTTATGCCCTCCGAAGCTAAAGCTACGGAGGGCTTTTTGTTGAATCACTTTTCTGAACAAAATTTATCTGGGGCTTCGGCGGACACGTCCGGCCTTGTCTGTTTCAGCTAACAATAGAAGGCTGATGCACTTGATTGGAGGAATCAATATTTCGCCAGGGTTTCAAGGAAATTTCGATGAATAAAAAAACACAGGACATTTTTATTCATTCCTGTTAAGTATTTCCAGTAATTCATGCAGGTTATCAATGATATAATCCGGAGAAGCCATCGCCAGCTGATCACGGGTTTGAGCGCCAGTCGTAATACCTACCGTGATGCCACATCCGGCATTCTTCCCTTCCTCAATATCAATAGTGGAATCACCAATCTTAAGAACTTCCGATGCATCTGTCATTTCAAATAATTCCATAGCACGCAGGATCATATCCGGATGCGGACGGGCATTGGGTACATCAGAAGCGGTTATCAGCTCATCAAAATGCGCTTCCTTCTCCCATCCAAGCTTACCCACCAATTTCTCTGCTGTTTCGCGGTTATATCCGGTATTCAATACCACCCAGACACCATTTTCAATCAGCTCTTCGAAAACAGCTTCTGCTCCCTCAATTGGAATTACATCAAGATCCGCGTATGCGTTATCCAGCTCAACCAGAAAATACGCAAACATTTTATCAATAGCTTCGATAGTCTGACCCGGCGCATATTTCTCCGCAATATCCATTATCGCGGCTTTTTTTTCCTTCCCGGCCCCGTCTGCCAATACCTGCTCAAGAGTAACCGGAATACCCCCGTGATTTATTGCTTTCTGTAATGTTTTATACACCACATTCTGCTCGTTTACTACGGTTCCGGCCATGTCAAATACCACCATGTTTATCATACAAATAAATTTTTCTTTTTTACAATAACAGTTACGCTTCCCGCTTATCCATCAGGATCCCTTTTTCAGCCAATACTTCTCCTACAGCCCGGACCAGGTTATGAATATCTTGCCGGTTAATATGACCGATATTCCCGATCCTGAAACAATTCACTTCACTCAGTTTTCCGGGGTAAATCACAAAGCCCCGCTCATTGAGCGCTTCGTAAAAAGAAACAAAGTCAAATGAAGGATCTTCCGGATAATGAAAACAGGTTATAATATAACCGCGGTGTTCCGGGATCAGGTATTCGCGAAAGCCGAGTTCTTTCATACCTGCAGCCAGCGCCTCGTAATTTTCAATATAACGTTTTGCCCGTCCGGCCACTCCTCCTTCCAGCTCAAGTCCCGCAAGTGCCGCTGCAAATGCCAGTAACGCATGGGTGGGCGGGGTAAACCTGAACTGCCCGTTTGATTGCAGCCCTTTCCACTGCGCAAAAAGATCCAATGAAAGTGTACGGGCGTTATACTCCCCCGACATTAATTGTTCCCGTTGTGCTATCACAAAAGAAAAACCGGGTACCCCCTCAATGCATTTATTGGATGATGAGATCAGAAAATGGATGCCGGATGCCTGCAGGTCTACTGGGTAGGCCCCAAAACTGCTCATAGCATCAACGATAAACACTTTCCCCGACTCCGCACATAACTGCCCGATTTCATGAATAGGATTTATTATACCTGTGGTGGTCTCACAATGAATGACAGCCACATGGGTGATGTCGGTGTTTTCATGAAGGAACTCCTTCACAACAGCAATATCCGGCACTTCGTTTTCAGCAAACCGCAGACTGGATTGGTGGATCCGATGTATCGATGCCATCCGTGATATCCGCTCCCCGTAAACGCCGTTAATAATCACCAGCAGGTGACCATCATCCGGTATAACCGAAGAAATGACCGCTTCAATTCCAAAAGTTCCTGACCCCTGCATGATGATGGATTCATACCCTGCTTCCACGGATACACCTGCCAGTTGCAACAACCTTTCCCGGATAAATTTTACGTGTTCGATAAACTCAAAATCCCGTGATCCGAGGTCCCGCATCATGGCCACTTTTGTGGTCATACTGGTGGTCAGCGGACCAGGTGTAAAAAGCAATTTGTCATTGTTCCGGTTCATGCTTGTTGGTTTGGAGAACAATGTTCGGTAAGTAAATGTTAGCGCGGAGAACCAGACCTCTTTATTAACTATTAAGTAATATATCCGGAAACATTCGCTTAACATTACTGTATCTGACTCCTGAATCACTTAACTTTCCGCCGCATTATGTACTACTTCTGGAAACTTTATTTCAAACTCACCGGCTGGAAACTCCGGGAACCTTTTCCGCCTTCCCTGCCACAGGCAGTGCTGGCAGTGGGTCCGCATACCAGCTGGCAGGATTTTATCATTGGCGTGGCCACCAGGAGCCTGATGCGCATTGGTCCGATTTATTTCCTGGGAAAAAAAGAACTGTTTGACGGCCCCTTTGGCTGGATGTTCCGGGCCCTGGATGGTAAACCGGTGGATCGTTTCAGTAACAAAGGCATGGTGGAACAGGTGGCTGAATTATTCAGTAAGGATCCCAACTTCAAGATTGCCCTGGCCCCGGAAGGGACCCGCAAGAAAGTGGATAAACTGCGTAGTGGTTTTTATCATATTGCTGAAAAAGCAGGCGTTCCGATTGTGTTGGTGGGATTTGATTTCAAAACCAAACAGGTTTGTTTTTCGGAGCCTCTCTATCCTTCCAATGAAGAACAGGATATGAAAACGATACTAGGGTTCTTTACCGGCATAACCGGGAAATACCCGGAGAAGGGGCTGCAACATTTATCGGGTTTAGATTAAAAAACCGCGGAGGACACAGAGAGCGCGGAGGGATTACTATTGTATTTCTCTGCGTACTCTGCGTCCTCCGCGGTCTATTTTTTTAATCACTCCGGGATTCTCTACTTTCCAAACAATTCCAGCACATTCCGCTCCGTTATCTCCGCAATATTCTCAATAGAAACGTTCTTCAACCCGGCCAGTTTCTCCACCACATATTTCAAATAAGCAGGCTCATTTCGTTTGCCCCTGAACGGTACCGGGGCCAGGTAAGGGGCATCTGTTTCAAGGACCACCCGCTCCAGACCGATTGTTTCAAAAACTTTGTCAAGCCCGCCGTTTTTAAACGTTACTACTCCGCCAATACCGAGATAAAAACCAAGGTCCATAATCTGCCTGGCCTGTTCCTCATTTCCGGAAAAACAATGAAATACGCCCTTCAGTTTTCCATTCTGATTCCGTCGCACCACGTCTATACACTCATCGGTTGAATTCCGTGAGTGGATGGCGATGGGCAGGTCAAACTCCAATGCCCAACGTATCTGTTCCTCAAAAGCAAGGTATTGCTGTTCGGTAAAGGTCTTATCCCAGTAAAAATCCAGCCCGATCTCCCCGACAGCCACAAAACCGCCTTGCTCGAGGTAGTCCCGGACTATTTTGAGCTCCTCCCGGTAATTAGCTTTTATATAACAGGGATGCAAACCCATCATTGGCCGGCATTGACCGGGAAACTCCTTAGCCAGATTTACCAGGGATGCATGTGACTCCGAATCAATGGCCGGGAGTAAAATTTTTGTAACCCCTTCTTTTTCAGCCCGTTCCAGCATTTCTTTCCGGGTGTCGGCAAATTCTGGCAGGTAGATATGGGCGTGGGTGTCCGTTATGATCATGGAAAATGGGGTTCAGGCCGCAAAACTCTGCAAAAAACTTTAAGATTCCCTTAAACTTTTCGCCCCGGTAACCTTCCTAAAGAAGTTAACTTGTCATCCCAAATCAAAACATAGTTTATGAAACGCCGGTTTATTTCAGCTGCCTATATCACCTTCAGCTTCCTTTTTACCAGTTTTCTATTTACTTCCTGTCAGAAAGAACAGAGTTCCAGTGAGCAGGAAGCCCAGGAAGTGGAAGCCTCCCGTATTTCCGGAGAGTCAGAATCTGAAGCAGAGACCGTCTTCAATGGGGTGTTTGACGATGCCATGGGGGTAAATGATGAAGTGGGTATCGGTGGTACCGGCGTTTTCGGCCGGGTGAATGTTTGTCCTACCGTAACCGTAACCCGCCAGAATCCCCCGGACCTGTTCCCTGTACGTATCGAAATGGATTTTGGTACCAACGGATGTGTTGGTCCTGATGGCCATTTCCGGAAAGGAAAAGTGATTACGATCTACACAAAACGCTTACTGGTCCCCGGTGCAGTTGCCGAAACCAGTTTTGAAGGTTTTTATATGGACAGTGTAAAAGTGGAAGGCACCCATAAAATCACCAATATCAGCACCGCTGTAACCCCCGGAACCGCTCCGGTTGACCGCAAATTCAGGGTGGTGATCACCAATGGTAAACTGACAAAACCCAACGGAAACTATATTTCCTGGAACAGTGAGAAAACCATTTCCCAGGTGGAGGGATTAAGTACAATCCTGCCGATGGACGATATCTTCAAAATTGAGGGGGGGAGCCGCGGACAGGTAAAAAGAGGCAATCTGCTGGTCGGTTTTAACTCCAATATTACCGAACCCCTGATGAAACGATTCAATTGCCGCTGGATTGCTAAAGGGATGGTGAAAACGACCCGGGTAAATGCCAGTACGAATAACCCCTGGATCGCCACATTAAACTTCGGAAACGGCAGTTGCGATAACCTGGCCGTCCTGACAATAAATGGAGTTTCTTACCAAATTACTTTGCCGTAATAAAAAAAATATTATACCTTTAAACCAGTTTTCATAGGGTACGGATTAAAAACGGGCCAGGGTTTCTACCCAGGCCCTAACTTTTTTAGGCAGGTATAGCCGCAAATGAAAACCCTTCCTTCATAAAGTGCTCCAATACAAGGGGTAATGTATTACTCATATTTATCCATGCTTTTTCACTGTCATGAAATACCACAATGGAACCATTGTTCGTATGCCTGACCACATTCCGCAGACAGGTTTCCTTACTCACTGTCTGGTCGAAGTCACCGCTCAAAACATCCCACATAATGATCCGGAAACGGGACAATTTCCGGGCCTGGGCCGACTTTAGCCGGCCATAGGGAGGGCGAAAAAGACCAGATTTTATGCTTTTTTCCGCTTCCGTTATATTCTCCAGATAAGTTTCCGTATCCGTCTTCCATCCATTCAGGTGTTGCTGGGTATGATTGCCTACCGTATGTCCTTCATCGTTTATACGGGCATAAATTTCAGGATACAGTTCTACATTTTTTCCAATACAAAAAAAGGTAGCACGGGCATCATACCTTTTTAACAAATCCAGGACAAAAGGAGTCGCCTTCGGATGAGGACCATCATCAAACGTGAGATAAATTGTTCTTGCCCCCCGGTCCATATGCCAAACCCGTTTCGGGTAAAGAACAGGTATCCACTTGGGGGTCTTTACAGGATAAAGCCTCCCCAAACCCCTCCAAAGGAGGGGCTTTGAAGCCTCTGTACGATTGATGATTTCCTTCTTCATGGTAGCGTCTTCAAAACTATGATTATTTAAATTCATTGCAGGCTTTGCCGCTGCTGTTTCTATCTTTGCAGCCTATGAGTAAAAGAGTACGTGTACGTTTTGCACCCAGTCCTACAGGCGGTCTTC
>CAZLRY010000187.1:1352-6403 GCA_964561675.1 uncultured Chitinophaga sp. | reverse complement strand
TTCATTGAACTGGAAGGTACTTTTTTGTCGCCCCAGATCATCAGGATAAAAGCATAGATCACAAACGCGGTCAGGATATTCATGATCACCCCACCCAGCATCACGATCAGTCGCTGCCAGGCCGGCTTGCTGCGAAATTCCCATTCCTGCGGAGGTTGTTTCAGCGCTTCCTTATCCATGCTCTCGTCAATCATTCCCGCAATTTTTACATAGCCACCCAGGGGGAGCCAGCCGATACCATAAACCGTATCACCCACTTTTCGTTTTACCAGGGAAAACCAGGGATCAAAAAACAGGAAGAATTTTTCCACCCGGCATTTGAACCAGCGGGCAGTGATATAGTGTCCAAACTCGTGAAGAATTACCAGGATCGACAACGAAAGAATTAATTGTCCGGCCTTGATACCCACCACTGCCCAGTTTATCGCTAAAAGACTCATCATGGAAATAAAAATAAAATCCCGAACAGGATCGGGAACAAACAATAGGTTAAATTATAATTTTATAATATCCGCTGCAAAATTACGGGCCTCCCCGTCGCTTTCAAAATATTCCTCCAGCGTGGGTTTTTCAATAAAAGGCAGGTGTTGCATGGTTTTTTCAATGACTTCGGTCATATCCAGGAAATTAATCCGGTTACGCAAAAAGGCAAAAACCGCAATTTCATTGGCCGCATTCATGATACAGGGAAGATTTCCTCCTTTTGCCAGTGCGTCCTGGGCTAAAGCCAGGTTACGGAAGGTCTTCAGGTCAGGCTCTTCAAAAGTCAGGGTACTTACTTTTTTGAAATCATACCTCGGAAAATCATTTGGAATCCGTTTCGGAAAAGCCATGGCATACTGGATCGGCAGTTTCATGTCCGGCAATCCCATTTGGGCTTTGATGCTGCCATCTTCAAACTGTACCATACTATGGATGATGCTCTGCGGGTGAATCACCACCTGAATCTGTTCCGGCTGCAGATTAAACAGCCATTTAGCTTCGATCATTTCCAGCCCCTTATTCATCAGCGTGGCCGAATCGATGGTGATCTTTGCCCCCATACTCCAGTTGGGATGTTGCAGGGCATGCTCCCGCTTTACATTCACCAGGTAATTGGGTTTCCGGCCTATAAAAGGACCACCTGAAGCAGTAAGAATGATTTTATCAATCCGGTTACGGGTCTCACCTACCAGGCACTGGAAGATGGCGGAATGTTCAGAATCGACCGGTATGATGGGCACCCGATGCTCTACTGCTTTCTGCATGATGATATCTCCGGCGACTACCAGCGTTTCTTTATTAGCTAGGGCAATCGCTTTGCCCGCATAGATCGCATTCAGTGTCGGTTTTAATCCGGCATATCCTACAATCGCCGCCAGCATCAGATCGTAACAATCCATGGAAGCCACTTCCTCGAGCGCTTTCTCTCCGGCAAAAACCTTGATATCAGTTGATGCCAATGCTTCTTTTACCCGGTTGTATTTTTTTTCATCCCCGATCACCACCACATTGGGGTTAAACTGAAGTGCCTGACGGATCAGCAGTTCATCATTATTCTGGGCTGTCAGCACTTCAGCCGAAAACTTATCGGTGTTGGCCGCTATCACATCCAGTGCCTGGGTACCAATGGATCCGGTGGAACCAAAGATGGCAATTCGTTTAACAGGTATTTCTTTATTCATTAACGACTTAATGATTTACTGTCCATTTAATTAATTCATCCGCGATTTTCCGGTCATTACTGAGCCGGGGTACTTTATTCTGGCCGCCCAATTTACCGATTGATTTCATGTAATCAATAAAGCCATTTTTCCTGACCGGGGTCAGCTTCAGCGGTTTCAGTATCGATCCGCCGATCAGGTCATCATAATACACATTTTTTCCGCGTAAAGCGAGGTCCAGTCGTCCGGCAAATTCATCAATATTGACTGGCGGCTGTTCAAACTCCACGAACCACTCATGGTAGGATTTTCCGGCATCACTGCTCACAAAAGGTGCCACGGTGAATTCGGTGATCTGCACATTCATTTCCTCCGCCACTTTGAGCATACTGTATTCCACTTCTTCACCGATCACATGTTCACCAAAAGCCGAAATAAAATGTTTGGTCCTTCCGGATACGATCAGCCGGTAAGGATCTACGGACAGAAACTTCACGGTATCACCGATATTATAGCCCCAGAGTCCGGCATTATTATTAATGATCAGTGCGTAATTCTCGCCCACTTTCACGTCTTTCAGTGATAAGCGGGTCGGATTTTCATTAAAGATCTCACCAGCCGGAACAAATTCAAAAAAGATGCCGCTATTGGTATTCAGTAACAATCCTTCTGCTTCCTGTGAATCCTGGAATGCGAAGAATCCTTCACTGGCCGGAAATAATTCAATGGTATCAATTTTACGCCCGATGCTTTCAAAGAGTTTGGCTTTATAGGGCTCAAAATTCACCCCGCCCTGTACCATTACATTAAAATTAGGAAAGAGTTCACCTACTTTTTTACCACTCCGGCGGACCAATTCATCAAAATACATCTGCATCCAGGGAGGTATCCCGCTGATGAGGGTCATATTCTGGTTAATGGTTTCATCCACTATTTTACCCAGTTTGGTTTCCCAGTCTTCGATACAATTGGTCTCATAACAGGGCATCTGGTTTGACCGCAGATACTGGGGCACATGGTGATTCACGATGCCACTCAACCGGCCGGTCGGAATGCCGCCAATCCGGTCAAGCACCGGTGAACCGGATAAAAAGATCAGTTTTCCGTCTGCAAACCGGGTATTTCCGGTCTCGGCCATATAACAAAGCAGGGCATTACGGGCTGTATTAATATGGTTGGGGATAGAATCCTTGGTGATCGGAATATACTTAGTGCCGCTGGTGGTGCCGGAGGTTTTGGCGAAATAAATGGGTTTCCCCTTCCAGAGCACATTGTGCTTTCCCTCCTTGATCCGTTCAATCCAGGGTTTGAGCTGCTCATAGTCACGGATTGGCACAGACTGCTTAAATCCTTCATAATCATTAACTTGATCCAAACCCCCTGCCTTCCCGAACTCGGTAAGCCGGCCGGTTTTCACCAATTGCTTAAAAATGGCATCCTGGTCAGCCAGGGCTGTAGCCATCCCTTTCCGGATTCCTTTATATATATATGCGGCAAAGGGTTTTGCCAGAAAAGACTTGATTTTCATACTTTCACGATATGATCCGCCTAGGCGGGGTACAAATATAGCAGATGCCCCGGCAATACGGGGGGACTAAATGTTCGTAAAACTTTGATTTCCCGTTTGCCACTTCAAAAATTCCCCTTACCTTTGCCTCCCGAATTTTCGGGATAAATTATAACGTATGATAGCTGTAGTAAAAGTAGCCGGACAACAATACAAAGTGGAAAAAGACCAGACTTTGTACGTTCCCCGCGTGGAAGGTAATGCCGGTGATAAACTGGACCTCGAAGTATTACTGGTTGATGCCGATGGCAAACTGTCTGTAGGCAGCGCAGTAGGTACTAAAGTACAGGCAGAGATCCTGGACCAGGTGAAAGGCGATACCGTGATCGCTTACAAACAAAAACGCCGTAAAGGTTTCCACAAAAAGAAAGGACACCGTACTGCGTATACAAAAATCAAAGTAACCAGTATTGCTTAATCAGTAAGGATGGCAACCTGTAAAGGTTGCTGTTAAACTGATCAACGAATCAACTCAAAACTTATAAACCTAATAAGATGGCACATAAGAAAGGTGAAGGTAGTGTAAAGAACGGCCGCGACTCGCACAGCAAGCGTCTTGGCGTTAAAATCTTTGGTGGCCAGCCTGCAGTTTCAGGCAACATCATCGTACGTCAGCGTGGCACCGTTTATCACCCCGGTAAAAATGTTGGAGTAGGCAGAGACTTCACTTTATTCGCACTGACTGATGGTGTGGTGGAGTTCCGCAAAGCAAAAAACAACAAGACAGTCGTATCTGTTGCATTAGCTGAAGCTTAAGCATCTTGGGGCCAACTTTTGAATTTTGTGGAAAAAAAATTTGGGTAGTATAAAATAATTGTTATTTTTACTATCGTTAACCCATTCTACTAAACATTAAATTCAAAAAAAAATGGCTACTAAGAAAAAAGCTGCAAAGAAAGCTGCTCCTAAAAAAGCTGCTAAGAAAGCTGCTCCTAAAAAAGCTGCTAAGAAAGCTGCTCCTAAGAAGAAAGCTGCTAAAAAGAAGAAATAAGTTAGCTTATCTCTTTAAAGAAATAGAAAGTCCTTCGAAATTCGAAGGACTTTTTTTTATCCTTCGCTTCCCTTCGTTACCTCAGGGTAAACTCGGGATGACTCCTTCCTTCGTCAGGATGACAAACATACTTTGGACAATCTGTTCACCCTTCGGCACGCTCCCCGCATAAGGCGGGACAAGCAGGGTGACACCGGCTTCTTACCTGATTCCCCATTCCCCATTCCCCCATTTCCCCTTAAATTCGTCCTATGGACAACGCCGCCATTGCCGACAACTTCAGCCTGCTTGCCAAACTCATGGATATCCATGGGGAGAACTCCTTTAAGACTAAAACCTACGGGGCTGCCGGATTCAATATTGAGAAAATGCCGGTTTCGCTGAATGACACCCCCCGGGAAAAACTTTTCGGGATCAAAGGCATCGGCCCCAGTGTGGGTGAGAAAGTAATTGAAATGCTGGATACCGGCAAACTGGGTATCCTGGAAGAGTATATCGCCAATACACCACCCGGGGTGATTGAAATGCTGAACATCAAAGGCATTGGACCGAAAAAGATTCATACCATCTGGAAAGAAATGGGGATCGAGTCGATCGGTGAGCTGCTGTATGCCTGTAATGAAAACCGGCTCACACTCTTCAAAGGATTTGGCGAAAAGACTCAGCAGAATGTGCAGGCCGCCATTGAATTTTATTTCCAGAATCAGGGCCATTTTCTATACGCCCAACTGGATGAAATTTTCCCGCAGATCGATCAGTACCTCAAAAAAATATTCGGAACCGATATCGTACATAGTACAGGACGCTACCGCCGGCAGGAACTCACTATTGAAGAACTGGAATTTGTGGT
>CAZLRY010000187.1:0-1252 GCA_964561675.1 uncultured Chitinophaga sp. | reverse complement strand
TCAGCAAGGAATTCCCAAACTGATACAGGCCAGTGATATCCGCTCACTCATCCATAGTCACAGTAACTGGAGTGATGGCAGCAACACCCTCGAAGAAATGGCCGCGGAATGTATAAAGCGGGGATGGGAATACATGGTAATATCGGATCACTCACAAACCGCCTTTTACGCCAACGGACTTAAAGAAGACCGGATCCATGAACAGCATCGCCAGATCGATCAGCTCAACAGTCAGCTCGCCCCTTTCCGCATTTTTAAAAGCATCGAAAGCGATATCCTGAATGATGGTAGCCTTGATTATCCGGAAGAAGTATTGAAAACCTTTGATCTTGTGATCGCTTCTGTACACAGTAACCTCGGCATGAACGAGGAGAAGGCCAATGCGCGGCTGATTAAAGCCATTGAAAATCCATACACCCGAATCCTTGGTCACATGACCGGGCGACTGCTATTGAGCCGTAATGGCTATCCGGTGGATCACCGGCTCATCATAGATGCCTGTGAGGCAAACAAGGTAGTCATTGAACTGAATGCTCACCCGCGCCGGCTTGATATTGACTGGCGTTGGATCTCTTACGCCCTTGAAAAAGAGGTCCTGCTTTCCATTAACCCGGATGCACATGCCCTGGAAGGATTTAACGACGTGAAATATGGTGTACTTGCCGCGCAGAAAGGCGGACTGACCGCCAAAAACAACCTGAGCAGTTTCAGTCTGCCCGAATTTGAAGCCTTTCTCCGGAATAAATAAAATAGCCTTCCCTGTTTTCACCGGCGAGATGAATTGCGCCTTAAATTCATGGTATGAAACAAATCTCACTGCTCCTGGTCATCAGCACGCTGCTTTTTGCCTGTACTCAAAAACAGCCAGCGGATCTTCTCGTATACAACGCTACTATTTATACGGTAGACAGTGCTTTCAGCACCGCTGAAGCCATGGTGATCAAAGAAGGAAAGATTCTCGCCACCGGCAGCCTTGGTGATCTTGAAAAAGAATTCGAATCGACTGAAAAACTGGATGCCGGCGGTAAGTTTATTTATCCCGGTTTTATTGATGCACATGCTCATTTTGTTGGATATGGACTGAGTCTGCAGACCGTAGATCTCAGTGGTACCAAAAGCTGGGAGGAATGCCTCGATCGGGTTAAATCCTTTGCTGCCGCCAACAAAGAGGGATGGATTACCGGTAGGGGCTGGGATCAGAATGACTGGGCCATGAAAGAATTTCCCAATAATGAATCACTGGACACGCTTT
>CAZLRY010000186.1:5293-6525 GCA_964561675.1 uncultured Chitinophaga sp. | reverse complement strand
GCCAGCCAGTACTCTATTCCTTCTTCCTCCTTCATATCCAGCCAGGCCAGGTTCTTCGCTTCATTCGGCAAACGCCGTTTGCTAATCGCCAGTTTCGTGTAATGGTTAGCGATAGTCGCTCCCAGCGCCCGGGAACCCGAATGGGTCAGTAACCCGGTATAATATCCCGGTTCCAGTCCGAGTACCGGATCTTTTTCCAAAATCTCCACGATCCCGAATTCGGCAAAGTGGTTACCGCTACCTGAACTTCCCAGTTGCTTCCAGGCCCGTCCATGTAAGTGTTTTAACAGCGGTAACTGGTAAAACAATTCATGTTCCATCACCGCATGATTTTCGGCGTGATCAAACTGGCCACCACTTCCAAACAAAGTGGCTTCCCCCAGTTCGCGGGTAAAGAAGGATTCACGATCGGTCAGTTCCTTCGGTGCAATATCAAACACACTCAGGCACATCCGGCAACCGATGTCCACGCCCACCCCATACGGAATCACGGCATTATCGGTAGCCAGCACGCCTCCTATCGGTAATCCATAACCGCTATGTGCATCCGGCATCAGGGCACCGGCCACACTCACGGGGAGTTTGGCCGCCTGGTACATCTGGTGCATGGCGCCTTCCTCAATATGCTCCTGTCCGAAAATACTGAAGGCGATCCCGTGTTGATTCAGGGATATCTCCGCCCCTTCGGTCAATGGAGCCGGCATTAATTTCTCCGCTACCGTTTTCAGTTGTTCGTCTTCCAGATAGTTCTCCGGGGCATTCAAAACCTGTGTCAGTATTTCCAATGCTTCTTTTTCCGTGTGGTGTTTGAACTTGCTGTTCATCACCTGCATCGCCACGCTGATCACCGGTCCTTCCGGGTAGCCGATGGCGCGTATTTGCTTTCCTGTTAATTTTAACTTGCTCATGATTTGTTTCTCCAATATAATTCGTTCTTTCCAGATTCTTTAAAAGGTTACCTGCCCTGGAATGTGACAGGTAACCTGTTGTTGCTACTCATTTTTCACTTTAGTACCGGAAACAAAGAGCTGTTTCAGCTGATCCAGTAACATCCCGTTACCGGATACACTGATATTGCTGATCTTTTCCGCGATCTTCTCCACGTATTCCATCTCTTTCAGTTTCCAGAGCATCGCGTTGTCTTCCATCAGTTTCGCGGTGTTCAGCAAGCTCCGGGTGCTGGCGGTTTCTTCCCGCCGCATGATGGAGTTGGCCTGTGCTTTTTTATCAGC
>CAZLRY010000186.1:4049-5193 GCA_964561675.1 uncultured Chitinophaga sp. | reverse complement strand
TCCTGCCCGTTGATCTCCAGCTGCAATTGCCGCATATCGGCCCGGTATACCTGTACAGAAATCCGGTTCTTCCACCAGTAATAAGTACCCGGCTCCAGCAGTTCCCTGAATTTACCATCGATATACAACAAGCCTTTTTCATAGTTCAGCACTTCAAAGGTCCTGACCCAGGCCATTACCATGGACTTGTTCAACCAGGACTTATTGATCCTTTCGTCTATCTCCGGCTTGCTGATATCCACCCGGATAAATTCGTTCCTGATTACGGATTTCCAGAAAGTATACCGGCCGGCAGTCAATACGGCTTTCAACAAACCGTTTTCCAGTTGCAATACCAGTTCTTCTTCCTTTACTTCCACCACTTCGAGTAAACCCGAGAGCTTTTCATCCAGTAACAGGATATTCAGTTCCACGGGTGCTACGAAAGACATAGTCATATCATACACATACACTTTTTCATTGGCCCAGAACCAGTATGTCCCTTCTGTGAGACACCGCAAGTAAGCGCCGTTCTTAAATACCAGGGCTACCTGCCAGGCATTCAGTTTTAATTTTTTCATATACATTTTTTTGTCCGTTTCCTGATCATCCGCTGTATAGCATGATCGTAGAACGGTGTGTTCAAAATAAAAGGCCGGCGATCGGCAAGACCCCTGAACCGCGGAGGCTGACCGTACTGTTGTACTGACTGAATGAGGATAAAGAGCCAGCTGACTGATTATCCCGGACTCAACCGTTGTACAACAGGGTGGATCATCCTGCAGGCGGTTCACCGGCTTTCCCGGAATTCACAAGGGGTGATTGTTTAATCACCTGATCTGAAAATTCCTTTGTTGTCAAAGCCGGCCTTCGTTGTTTGGCCAATTTTAAGGAAGTGGACAGCTTCCATTCCGCTACATTATGATTGTAGTGCTCTGCCACTGAGCTATCCGTTTTTAAGACGGAGCAGGATTCGAACCTGCGTAAGTGCTTTGCTCTACCAACTGAGCTATCCCTTATACGGGAATGGGATTCGAACCCATCACACAAGCTAACAATGATGCATACCCGTTTACTCAACAGTATACAGGCGGCAACAGCCCCTGCACTGCGATGCGTTTTAAACATCCGCCCGGGTTGATTCACGGACATCATCATCTTGCCG
>CAZLRY010000186.1:2261-3949 GCA_964561675.1 uncultured Chitinophaga sp. | reverse complement strand
CCATTATTCTTTTCATGCGGGTTGGCGATTTCCGCGATCGTCATCGGCTCCGTGATCGCTTGTTCAAATCCCAGGTGATTACTCAACCGCTGTGATTTACTGACACTAAGCTTTCCGAACTCATAACGGGCGATCAGCCTTCCTTTCCGTAACAGCGCGTTATCAACCGTAGTCAGCGCACTATTAAATGTGCAGATCAGCTGTACATTCAGGAAGTCGGCCAGTAACCCGTCTGAGATATTCAACAGGTTCGACACCGCGGAACTGCTGTTGTGCCTCCGGTCCATAATAATGTTTTCCGCGTCTTCAATCACCAGTACCGTATTCGGGTTGTCCACCAGCAATTCAATGAAGTCCGGATTCATCAGATTACCGGCCACTGAAGGCGACAGAAACAAGACCCGCTTCCGGATTTTGCCTACCAGGTAACGGAGGTAGGTCGTCTTACCCGTACCGGGCAATCCGTGCAACAGGACAATCCCTTTATCATTCTTACGACAGAGCCGTGTTCGGATAACCGTATCCACTTCCTTGAAGTCATCTTCATAAAAAAGATCCAGGTCGAGTTTGGTCCGTTTGATCTCCATGGCTTTCAGGTCCAGCGCATGTCTGGACTGGACGATCAGGTTGATTTCCAATGGCTGTCGCCTTTGCCTTTCTTTAAACTGGCTGACCAGTCCGGTCAGTTCCTGGATAAAATCACTGCAGGAACCGTCATGAAGCATTTCACAATAATCATCATCAAACTCGATGATGCAATTATTCTTCATGATTATCACCGTACGGTCAAACTGATAATTCTTCTTTTTTTGTTTGTACCAGCGGTACCGGTGTACCCGGCTGATATTGTCTTTGTACCGTTCACTGAATTGGTTAAATGCCTTTTCACCATCCACCTGGTTTATAAAATTCAGGCTGGGGAGTACATTAAAACAGTGAAGGAACAGAATCTTTGTATCCAGGAACCGGCCATCAAACACATTATTGATGTTGATGACTTTCTGGTTGTATAAGTTGTCCATTTGGAGTTCTTTTCTTGTTATTGGTTAATTATCTTTTTTACCTAACATCACATAATGAGTAATCAGTAATGAGTAATGAGTAGCTGGTCGAACAGCATTATAACTCAGCCCATCCCGCTTTATGAAATAATTGATTCATTATTGACTTTTCCCTTTTTACTCATTACTCATTACTCATCACCCTTCGGCAAGCTCAGGGTGACAACAGCTACTCCATTTTCCCGGTCACTGCACCACCTTATTTGCACAGTTCGAACTCGCAAACGCTTCCGGCTTGGCCCTGAAAGCGAATCCCATGCCGAGGATATAGCCCATGGCTTCGGCGAGTGCGTCGTTGCTTTTAAACTGCGGGTTGGTGTTAATATCCGCGTGTACTTCCATGTCCACCCGGTACCGGCTGAAGAGGTTGCAGAGTTCATAGGCCACATCGATACTCATGCGTACTTCGGTGAGCATCCGCTCCTTGATTGACATCCGTTGCCGGGTTGATTCGCTGCGTATGTACATGAATCCGCCTTTGCGTTTCCGGAGGAATACGATCACCGTGGCAAAACCGGTCACGCCGGATTTTACCTGGCTATCGGTACCGACACATACCTTCAGTTCATGTCCTTCCGCGGCTTCGCGTTGCAATACCCGGCTGATCTCTTCGGCGATAGGAATTTT
>CAZLRY010000186.1:0-2161 GCA_964561675.1 uncultured Chitinophaga sp. | reverse complement strand
TACACCCCTAACGGGGTGGAAATACAATCGTTGATAAGGGACTGATGTTTGAAACTACAATACTACATGCGTACTATCGAATAAATAATTATGCCGATTTATTGTTACCCAATTTATCCCTTCGGGGTGGAAATACAATCGTTGATAAGGGACTGATGTTTGAACCGGCAGCTATAGAATCAGATCATTCACCCCGTAGGGGTGCATTGTTGGTAGATACAGGACAAAAGAAGATGACCGTCTCACCCCATAGGGGTGCATTGTGAAAATAAGCAGTACGTCTAAATGCATTTATCTCCATATCAATAACAAGCCTTTCTGAAAAAACCCATTGGCTAATTGGCCTATTGGCACATTAAAACAACCGCCCCTGCTCCCCCGGTCTCCTGAACAAACTTCGGTTCAGACTCCACTCCTCCGCATTCATCCCATACAGCTTGCCGTATTTTTTATACTGATCCGCCACCAGTTTGGCAATGCTTCCTTCACCGCGCATGCGGACACCCCAACGACTGTCGTTCACTTTGCCATCATGACTTTGTTCGATCAGGTGCCAGACTTTATCGGCGCGGTCGGGAAAGTTTTTATAGAGCCAGTCGTGGAATAACAATTTGATGGCGCCATTGAGCCGGATAAAGGTATACGCAGTAAACGTCGCGCCGTTGTCACGCGAAGCTTTCATGATGCGTTGCATTTCGTGTTCATTGAGTCCGGGGATCATCGGTCCCATCATGATACCCATGCGCACCCCGGCCTTGCTGAGTTCATTGATCACTTTTAATTTTTGCAGGGCGGTGGTGGTGCGGGGTTCCATCACCCGGCGCAGGTCTTCATTAAAGGAAGTAATGGAGACCATGGCAGAGACAATCTGCTTCTTCGCCATTTCCTGCAGCAGGTCTTTATCCTTCAGTATCCAGGAATTCTTGGTCAGGATGCCCACTGGCTGATTGAATTCATTGCACACTTCAAGCAGGGCACGCGTGAGCCGGTATTGTTGTTCGGCCGGTTGATAACAATCGGTATTGCCACTGAGCATGATGGGTGTGGCATCCCAGTTCTTATGCATCAGAAATTTGCGTAAGAGCTGCGGGGCATTTTTTTTCACAATGATTTTCCGTTCAAAATCCAATCCGGCGCTATAACCCCAGTACTCATGCACATTCCGTGCATAACAATAGATGCAGCCATGTTCACAACCGGCATAGGGATTCATGCTATAGGCCATGCCTACATCCGGACTCTCCACTTTATTAACAATGGACTTTGATTCCTGCTCCATATAGACAGTTCGTGCATCGCCTTCTTCCCAGTCATCGATCCCTTCGATATGCTCCCGGGTGCGCTCATCTTTCAGAAAACGGTTTTTTGTATTGATCTGCGCCCCGCGCCCCTGGAGGTAATTGCCGGTTGCTGTATTTTTCGTTGTCTGCACTTTCACGGCATCCTGCCGTAATGGTTCCTTACTCACGTGTTGGTATTGTTTCGTTGATCCGTTGCTGACCGGAAAACTGTTTCTTTTTTTTGCCGGAAAGGCGGGAAGAACGGGAAGAAAAAGCAGATAACCTCTTCGTCTATAAAATAACTCCTACCGATTCTCTCCCCTCACGTCCCACTTCCCACTTCCCACTCTCCACTCCCCACTTCCCCTCTCCCGTTCTCCCGGCTTACTCACTAACCCCATCCCACATTTATTGTTACTGTGTACGGATTGCCGTTTACCCGAATAAATCCCCTTGCCGGGTAACCACCGGCAGGTTCTGAAAACAGAATTGCAGCAGGGGCTGAAATTTTCCTTCGCCTTCGGGACGGCGCAATAAGGTCATGCCTTCTGCAATGAAACGCCCGGAGAAATGCCGGTGACTGTATTCCAGCCAGCCTTTCTCATATTGCCAGGGTTTTAATTTCCGGGCAATGGTGATATGCGGCTCCAGGATAAAATGCGGTTTATGTTCCTCATTCATTTTCATCAGCCGCTGTGTTTCGGTACGGATGGTTTTTACCAGCTGCTGCACCGGCAATTTGGAGGTTACCGATACATAGATGGTATGCGACGGAAAACTGCCGAAATCTTTCAGCTCGGTTTTAAAGGGCGGAAAAGCCATCGCCACATTCTTCAGCCGGGTGAGGATCCGCTCCTCCATCATCGCATATTGGGTAAACC
>CAZLRY010000185.1:0-6532 GCA_964561675.1 uncultured Chitinophaga sp. | reverse complement strand
AGTTGCCGTCAAACTCGAGACGGAGCAACTTACCCTTTTGAAGTACAAAGGCGGTGTTACAGATCGTAAATATTTTCTTTCCCATCACCGTGCCGTTCTCATCTTTGAAATTCATCGTAATCATAACATTATCCACTTCCCAGTCATCACAGCTGAAAGCGCAATTGGGCTTGTCGAGTACTATATCCAGGAAGTTTTTACCGATATTCAGATCACTGGTAAGTACAGCGCCGTTCATATTCAATCCTACTGTATTGTCTCCGTTCGGACCCATCTGCCCATTGTTGTTTGGTGAGCTGGCAATTACCCTATTGCCATTGGCTCCATAAAGGGTGAAAGTGGCATTGGATCCGGTCTCCTTATAGTTTCCTTTAGTGGATACCATCACTGAAACATCGGAGATATACGATTTGGACTGTTTGGGTACACAGTTTTTCACCACATATTCATCGGTGGCACTTTTTATTCCGATCAGGTCACCTGCCATGGAGGACAGGGTGTACGTAATGGGTTTGGCGGTCTGGTAATTGGTATTGCGGATACAGGCATCTACAAAACTATACACTTGTTCAACCGTGGTAGGGTTACCAAGATTTTGTGGTTTGGCGCCGACGATATAGGTGTTCACGACATGCCTGATTTTTTTATCATCCATCAGGAATTTCAGATCAATATTAAATCCGGCTTTTGTGGGGTCGCCGTATTTGAATTTGGCAGCCGCTTCTGTACTCAGGCTGCTTTCGTCAATATCAATATTGACTAATACCCGGGTACCATAAGTTACGCTGTTCATCACGACCAGGTTCGGGGTTCTTTCCAGGTTGGCATCATTCAGGAAGCCATTGGCCGGGAAATTGGTATACAGTGTGTACAGGGGAATTTTAAAATCGCAGGTGATATAAATATGATTGGATTGTTTGTTGAGCGTGAAACCGGCAGAAGCCGAGAATCCACTGTAAGCGCCACCACCGGATATATTCAACAACAGGCTCGCCTGGTTTTGTGAATAGATGTATTGGCCTATTTGTGTAGCAGAGACATTGGAGGTGGAATTATTCCTCACCAGGCTGGCGATGGAATTAAAAATGTTGACGGAACTGGGATTGGCAACTGTTACGGATACATCGCCGCTGCTGTTGGCCAGGTTATTGGTAAAGATCTGGATGGGGTTTCTTTTACCTACACCTACTTCTTTGAGGAAATTCCCGTTCATAAAATCATTGAAATTGTAAATAGCACCGGGATAAATGCCGTCTCCATTTGCCGTCACACTCAGGAAGCTTTTGCTGTCAGCCGTTACTGACTCCCGGCTGGTCGTGCACTCAAAGCCGTTTTCCGTGCTGTTTTGTGCAGAATTAGGCGTGGGGCGGGTGCTGATATTATCCGCATTCGTGCTATTGATAACCGCCGTGGATCTGACATTGATTCCGCCAATATTACGAACGATTGGGGGAGGATTAAACGTTCCGGCAAAAGCGGCTTGCCTGGCCGGAGGGACCATGGTTTTCAACGTTTTGTTGTTAAGGCTGACATTTTGTTTTGTGACCAGTGTTCTGTTTGCCGGTAGTTGTGTTTTTTGTGCATGGCTGACAAGGACTCCGGAGAAAAGAGCGGTCAGCAGGATTATTTTTTTCATTGTTTAGCGATTAATGTTTACTTGATTTAATGATGTAAACATAATCCGCTGAAAACAGCCTGATATCCACTAAAACAATGATTTTTTAACCGGCACCCCGAATACTTGCTGAAAAAATCCCCTAAAAAAGGGAGATAGTACCTAGTGAGATCGGGTAAATGATAAGGATAGAAAAATGGGATAGCCAGGAAGAAGCCGGTTTGACGGGTTGATCGATTTATTTAAGCTGACGGGCCATCTCTATGGAATGATCCAGTGAACCGAGATCGGTCCAGTCATTATGGGCTATAATGATGAACTTCGGATTCCGGCATTTCTGCTTTACATTCATCAGGGTGGACGCATACGTTTTTGTATTTGCATCACCCAGATAACCGAGCGTTTTATCATCCACTCCTTTGATCAGGCAACCACCATACAGGATTTTTTCTTTACTGAACCAGATTACAATATTATCGGCAGTATGACCCTCGCCGGGGTAGTAGGTTTCAAACCGGTATTGCCCTGATTGAAAAACAGTATCCTTCGTCATCAGGTATTCAGCCCTCGGTTCATTATGCTTTTGTGACAGTTCATCTGTCAGTTTTGTGGTATACGTCCGGATGCCCTGTTGACGGTAATATTCCAGTCCGGCCGTCTTATCACTATGCCAATGGGTGGCAAAACAGAGTGTTACTTTTTGCCGGTGCCGTACTGCTATACTATCGAGCAGGGGCTGAAACTGGGTGGTATCCCAGGGCGTATCAAAGAGAACAACACCTGCATTCGTTACGAGGTACATTCCGTTGGCCGGGACCTGGCTGTTTTCATAGGTGTTATAGGTGGTGTAGATATAAAAATCACCGGTGAGGGGGGTGATCTTTAGTTTGGGTTCACTGTTTTGGGCCTGACTGTTTACCAGGCCGACAAGAAGGAGGAGGAGCAGAATGAGTATACGCATCAGAATTTTTTGTCGGGAAGTAAAGATAGATAACCCTTTTCAATGGGATGACAGGCCGAGAAGTTTTTCCAGTTCGCGGAATGCAGCTTGCTGGTTTGCGAGTTGCCGGTCCTTATCGAGGCCGTATTGCACGATACCTTTGAGGTTATCATCGTTAAGGACAGCGATGTGGAATAACGCGTCACAGGCATGGTAGCGGACCAGGTAGTCAATATTCAGGTTAGTTACAATTGCAAACAGCGGTTCATGTGATTTTTTGGTCCCTTTATTACCCAGCGCACGCCAGCACTGATACTGGTCGCCCCCTTTCCAGAGGCCATACGCATTATCCGGGTAACTCCGGATGAGATCGATTAACTGGTCTTCGGTCAGCTGATTGAACTCACGGTAAAGTTTATCGCCTTCCTGTTCGTACCGGGATTGAAATTCTTCGTAAGTGGACATATAACAGATTCGCTTATATAATAGTATAAAGTACCAAAGTTAAACGGCAGTTATCGGTTTTTTGCTTTTTATTTTTCACCACCGGGTCTTACAAATGGGTTGTTAAAACAATATTTTCCAGGGCTGTAATTTTTTTTAGGCCCCTGTATTACCAACTATCAGAATAGTTTTTTTGTGGTTTCCTTATTCAGGATTCGTTGATTACACACCTGACCTTTATTTTTTGGCCGGAAAAAAATTGCAGGTTATGTACATTTTAGTTGTTTCAATTGTCAACTGAATTATCTCAGTTGTCAAATCAGCTGGGATACTGCAGTTGCTGTAGTTAGTTTTATGTCTTTCGGTACATGCGCATTTCCGGATGCATTAACAAGGCGAAAATTCGAAATCATCCGGGAAGTGCTATTCGGAAATGTAAATAAATCTAACCCTTTAAATCACTCAAAAATGAAAAGCCCTTTAATCGGTATCCTTGCTGTATTATCAGTAACACTATTAATTGCATCCTGCAAAAAGGATAAAACGACTGCACCGGATGCTGCACTACGGTTTACAAAAACAACAACGACCGGCAGCCAATTTGCGCCACTCTTCGACCATCAAACGGTAGTATTTAACAACAAGCTTTGGGTCATTGGAGGAAGGCAATCAGATGTATTGTATACAAATGAAATCTGGAGCAGTACCGATGGGGCATCATGGGCACAAACAACTGTAAGCGGCCCGGTTTTTAGTGTAAGAAGCGATCACCAGGTGGTGGTGTTTAATAACAAACTCTGGGTAATTGGCGGGTTAAGTAATGGGAATGCATTAAATGATGTCTGGAACAGCTCCGATGGTGCGGCCTGGACTCAGGTTACTGCTAATGCGGCTTTCAGTATCCGGTCGCTACATGATGTAATTGTTTTTAATAACAAGATGTGGTTGATAGGCGGTGATGGTATTGGCGGAACAAAAAATGACATCTGGTCGAGTGCGGATGGTATTACATGGACCCAGGAAACGGTAACAGGAACGCAGTTTGGCCCGAGAGCCGGTCATCAGGTTGTTGTTTTCAACGCCAAGTTGTATGTGATTGGGGGATATTCAGCAACCGGGTTTAAAAATGATGTTTGGTCAAGTACCGATGGAAGAAGCTGGGTAGAAGAATTGACCTCAGGGACAAAATTTGTACCGTTATATTCACACCAGGCAATTGTATATAATAATAAATTGCTTGTAATTGGAGGGCTGGTGGGGTTTGTTACTACGGATGAAGTATGGAGTAGTACAAACGGCAAAGACTGGACAAAAGAAACCAATGCGGCTTTTGGCACAAGGGGTGGTCATCAGGCCGTTCTATTTAATAATAAGATATGTGTTACGGGCGGGTATGATGCTGCGGCTGTTATAAAAAACGACGTGTGGTTTTCAAATTAGTGTTGTTGTAATCATACTGGAGGAGAATGACTGCCAGCTTGTGCTGATCAAACAACTAGTAACAAAAAGCCCCCATTAATTGTATTAATGGGGGCTTTTTTACAGTGGCAGCTGTTTTATTTCTGTCCGCGCTAACACCGGTTATCAATGCATCAACATCCTCCACTACCTGGTATGGCATAAATCACATTGCCTGAAACAGATAAGTTGAAAACCTTACCTTCTATGGATGGGAGTATCAGTTTCCATGTTTTCCCCTTATCTCCAGACCAGTAAATACCGTTGGGATGACCACAAAAGAAAGAATCACCCACCTGGATAATGGAAGAAATGTTTTTACTCGGTGGAAGACCGGCATCGATGGCCTGCCAGGTTTTGCCGCCATCGTAGGAAGCACGCACTCTTCGGGTCTCCGACTGTGTATTGAATGTAATAGCAGCGAATCCACCATTGATGGGCGCTATATCGATGCCAAC
The DNA here is from genome assembly GCA_964561675.1 of uncultured Chitinophaga sp. Lineage (GTDB taxonomy): Bacteria > Bacteroidota > Bacteroidia > Chitinophagales > Chitinophagaceae > JJ008. Next base: position 1,617 of record CAZLRY010000185.1, on the reverse strand, counting down.
ACCACCTTCACTGATCACCGTCTCCCAGGTTTCGCCATCATCGGCCGATCTTATGACCCCATTGATGCTGTTCGCCATCAGCACCCCGTTTGACTCAGCCAGATTTATAATGCCGCGACTAACTTCTTTCCAGGTTTTCCCATTATCAGCGGATCTGAATAGGCCACGACCACGGTCGCAAACGATGAAAACAGTGCCTCCGGGGGTTTCAAAAACGTCAATTATTCCTTTCAGCTGAAAATTCTCGTATACAGGCGACCATTCAGCCGATCCGTTTAATTTTTTTCGGAACAGACCCTGGTGGTAATCGTATGCAACTATCCCGGACTTAGCAGGGGCAATATTGCTATGTTCGTCAGGGAATATCTCTTTCTCCCAAAAAGGCGCTTTGCTGTTTGGTTTACTGTGATATATAAAATTGCCGGAACGTAAATGCAGCCCAAGATCATTTACAAAGAGGCTGCCCTCCAGCTTATCTCCGGGCAGACCTTCGCTGATGTTTAACCAGCTTTGTCCGCCATCAATAGATTTAAAAACGAGGCCGGTCTTATCTACGTTTTGAAGCGGCTGACTACCCGTCAACTGAGCGGTCTGTGGAATTTGGGGCGCCTGGTTACAGGACATGAATGGGAAAATGAGCAAAACCGCAAGGCTGTAAAAAAAATTCATGGCTATACTTGATTGGGTGAAAAGATAAAGTAAAGATATCGGACGCCAACTGCGGGGAGGCTTTTTTACGGTAAAGAGTTGTAAAATGGGGTGTAAAAGGTTGTAAAACTCCTGAAAAACGGGGTTTTATGGATAATTTTGCGCCTATGAGGCCATTTATTCTGTTCGGATCTTCAGTGATGGTAGTTGGTATGTTGATTGCTGCGGTTGCTTTTATCAGTAAAAAGAGCGAAATCCCTGAGAAGCATGTAGAAGTGGTATTACGTACTATCGGGCATCAGCTTTTGCTTTCCGCTAAAGATTCCACCTCCCGGGTGCTGCCGGTTAAAAAGTCAGCTGAAAACACCTACCAGGTCTCCTTTCAGCATGAAGTTGGCTTCCTTTCCGATAGCCTTATCAATATCGTTCATCGGGCATTTCAAAAAACTGCGCTGACAGCGAATTATATCGTGAATTTGAAGAATTGTGAACAAAAGCAAACGGTCCTGGCATTTGAAATGAATAGCAAGACAGGCGATTTAACACCCTGCAGGGGACGTACGCTGGAGGTTGGGTGTTATATGATTGAAATTGAACTTTTGAGGGCAAATACGTTCAATTTCCGTTGGTTGTGGCTGTTGATTATTCCGTTGATTGTGGCCGGATTTTATCTGAAAGGTAAGTTTCAGAAAGAAGAACCGAAGGAATCAGTGCCCGATAGTACTGATTATATACAAGTAGGAAACTTTCAATTGTATCCTGCTAAAAATGTCTTGAAAAGCGGGCATAAAAGCATCACCCTTTCTGAAAATGAAACAAAATCGTTAGAAATATTTGCTCAACATCTAAATCAGGTCGTGGAAAGGGAAAAACTGATGAAAGAGATTTGGGAAGATAAAGGCCTGGTGGTCATCAGCAGAAATGTCGATGTATTGGTGTCTAAATTACGCAAGAAACTGGCTGACGATC
>CAZLRY010000184.1:0-6548 GCA_964561675.1 uncultured Chitinophaga sp. | reverse complement strand
TTAGTTAAAGTGGCACCCGGCGCTGCGCCCAGGTTCTCCCATGTAGAACCATTATGGTGCGCCACTACTAATGTGGCCGCATCTGTAATATATCCGTTTGTGTTGCAGGGTGAAGTACTGCTGTACTGAAGACCAATCACGGCACTGATCGATTCAGCACCATCATTCAGATCCCAGTACTCACAAAGACTGATATCCTTGAGGGTAAGGGCAGGGCCTGTACCGGCCACCCCATATGCGGTACGGGGATTACCTAATATATAACGGCCCGTTACAACTGAAGATGCGGTTGCTCCGGCTAAAGAAGACATAGTGATCGGACGATACTGTACACCATCTCCCAATGGGAAAGTAAAACCTGTATTACCGGTTTTTGCGAGCGGTCCGTTAATATGAGCCGCTAAAGAGCCTCCGGATACGGAAGCTCCGGCATTGATAGTAAGCAGACCGGGACTGGCCGCCGTGTTTACAACCCCATCCGTAAGCGTAAGCGTAGTGACTACATTGCAGTCATTGCTGAGCGATACACCGGTTGTGCTTGAATTATTAATGGTAAGGCTAGTGAAAACGGTGCTTGTTGTACCGCCCAATTCCTGATCAACCGAACCGTTCAGTATCACCGTGCTGGTACCACGGGTGAAAGAACCATTATTGATAAAGTCACCACCTACATTCATGGTTTTATTGTTACTGGCAAGTGTGGTTCCGTTACCAATTGTAATTGTCCCGGCAAAATTCATTGTACCACCACTAGTTTCCAGTGTTTTGGTTCCTGATCCGGATGTGGTCAGATTTCCGTAGGTAGCAGAGTTCTCAATGGTTTGATTATCTGTTGAGCCAAAATTTACTGTACTTGCCGGATCTAAAGAAAATGCATTAAGTGCTGGCAGACCTGCCCCACCATTATCGGTAATATTCAAAATGCCGGTTGAACCAAGAATAAGTGTTTTGGTATTTGAACCAGATTCTGTAAGACGGCCGTCCCCATTAATATTGACAGTTCCGTTAATCGTCATACTTCTTGCAGCATTTGCACTAATAGTAATCCGGGAACCTCCCAAGGTCAGAATAACCGTTTCATCAACTGTAAGGTTACCAATGATTGTCACATTCCCGGCAAGTGTTTTTGTGCCTGATCCCGTCATTACTAAATTTGTATAATTTAAAACAGGGATAGTCTGATTCACACCATTAAACTGTACTGTTGCACTTGTTCCATTTAAATCAAACGTTTCGGTACCAGCACCTGTCGCTGTAACTGGAGTAACACCCGAAAGCGACAACGTGGCATCCTCGGCACCATTGTCAAGACTAAACGTTGCAGTAGCATCATTATCATCATTATCACTATCGAGCTTAATACTTACAGCTGAAAGAGCACCGCTGCCAAGGTTAAAAACAGCATTGTTCTCGGAGCCGCCATTGTCTTCACCATTAACACTAATATCACCTGTGATAGAAAACACCGCTACTGATGAGGTAAAAGTAGTACTGGCATCTGACGTAGGAGAAGTATTGGTGCCGCCTATAATCACTGATCCGGCAGTGACAGTTCCTGCCCCTGTAATGGATGCAGACCTGCTGTTACCGGCTGCATTGTTAAGTGTAATAGCCCCTGTTACAGACACCGTGAACCCCGAAGAAATCGAAAGGGTTGAAGCCGTTGTATTGGTCCCTGATGTAGTAAATGTCATTGAATTACATTGAGCATTTGCCCCACTTGCAAGTGTCACATCTACACCGGGATTAATCACTACATCATTTGCCGAAGTTGGCACCGGTTGCCCACCCCATGTAGTTGAACTGTTCCATGGCCCGTCAGCACTTGCCGTCCTGGTTTGTGCATTCAACATCGTAACTGTAATCATCAGTACGATTGCCAATGCGATTTTTCTTCCAATTTGTAAATTCTTTTTCATGCTCAGCGTTTTTAACTTGTTTAAAAGGTTCGAATAATTGATGGTTTTTACACAAACGCAAGGATAACTGGTGCTTTTGCCCGAAACCGGGTAAGCTATATTTAAATCGCAACACTGCGGTTTAATCAAAAATCAAGAATATCACTGTTGGTTGTTGGTACGGAAATTCGTGAGGATCGGGGATTCACTTAGTAAAGTGACGGTAAAAATAATGCTACATGTCCGCACCTGCAAGAGTTTACTTGTATTTTTTTAAGCTAAAACACCTAGTTCGTACAAATACGTACCCTGTAAAAGCTGTGAAAAACAAGCAATTCTAAGTAAAAACAACTATAAATGAAGCTATTTCATAATGTATGCGCCGGTATGGCTTCCCTTTTTCTTTGCCAGGTCAACCGGCCGGCCGGCAAAAACCAGCTCCCCGCCCCCATCACCAGCTTCAGGCCCCAGGTCGATCACCCAGTCGGCACAACGGATCACATCCGTATTGTGTTCAATCACGATAATCGAATGTCCCTGTTCAATGAGCGCATTAAACGAACCCAGGAGCTTATTGATGTCATTAAAATGCAGACCTGTGGTTGGTTCATCAAAAATGAATAAGAGCTTATTTGCCCCCTTTCCTTTGCCCAGGAAGGAAGCCAGCTTTACCCGTTGGGCTTCACCACCTGAAAGGGTATCGGAGGACTGCCCCAGTTTTACATACCCCAGCCCCACATCGCTCAACGGCTGCAATGCCCGCGCAATAGCGCCCCCATCCGCGGAAAAAAAGGAGATAGCTTCATCCACACTCATCTCAAGTATATCATGTATACTCTTATCCCGGTATTTTACTTCCAGTACTTCCTCTTTGAATTTTTTTCCTCCGCAGGATTCGCAAACCAGGTGTACATCGGCCAGGAACTGCATTTCCACCACCTGTTCACCTTCTCCTTTACAGGTATCGCAACGTCCGCCATCCACATTAAAAGAAAAGTGCTTTGGCATAAACCCGCGCATTTTGCTGAGGGGTTGTTTGGCATAGAGGTCCCGTACTTCATCCCAGGCCTTGATATAGGTGACCGGGTTGGAACGGGAGGATTTCCCGATCGGGTTCTGATCCACCATTTCCACCTGGGCAATACTTTCTATATCACCGGTAATCGCTTTATGGAAACCCACTTTATCACCAAACTCTCCTTTTAACTTGCGTAAGGCCGGTAACAGGATTTGTTTTACTAAAGTGGTCTTTCCACTTCCACTGACCCCGCTAACCACACAAAGTACGTTGAGTGGAAATTCGACCGTAATATCCTTCAGGTTATTATGCCGGGCCCCTTCCACCGTAATAGACCGATTCCATTTACGAACCATTTTCGGCGGCTCGATCTTCAACGTACCGTTGAGGAATTTACCGGTCAGGCTCATGGGATTGCTGACAATGTCGTCATAATCTCCTTCCGCAATCACTTCCCCGCCCAGGTGAGACGCCATTGGTCCCATATCAATAATATGATCCGCTTCCCGCATCATCATTTCATCATGCTCCACCACCACTACGGTATTTCCGAGATCACGCAGTTCTTTCAGTACATTGATCAGGTTGGCCGTATCCCTTGAATGAAGACCGATCGATGGTTCATCCAGGATGTAAAGCGAATTGGTCAGATTGCTGCCAAGGCTACGTGTCAGTTGGATCCGCTGGCTTTCTCCGCCACTGAGCGAATTGGCCAGGCGGCTGAGTGAGAGATAACCCAGTCCTACTTTGATCAGGGTATCCAGGCGGCCGTGCAGTTCAATCAGGATCCGTTTGGCTACTTCTTTTTCATGTGCCGTCAGATGCGGATCCAGTTCATTGAACCATTGCTTCAGGTCTTTTACGGGCATGGCACTGAGTTCACCAATATGTTTCCCGTTTACTTTTACAAACAGGGCTTCCTTTCGCAGCCGGTGTCCGTTGCAATCCGGACATTCAGTACGTCCGCGGTAACGGCTCAGCAGTACCCTGTACTGCACTTTGTATAACTGTGATTCAACATCCTTGAAGAAATCACGGATACCATACACACCATGACTGCCGGCCCAGAGTTGCTCCAACTGGACAGCACTCAGATCGGCTACTGGTTTATGCACCGGGAAATCGAATTTTTTGGCTCCTTTGATAAAGTTCTGTCTCCACCAGTCCAGCTTCTCCCCTTTCCAGGGGGCCACAGCTCCTTCATAAACACTCAGCCTCCGGTCCGGAATCACCAGGTCAGGATCAATACCCAATACCTGTGAAAAACCTTCGCAGGTCGGGCAGGCTCCAAATGGATTATTAAAGGAAAATAAATTCGGCACCGGTTCTTCGAAAGTCATATCGTCTAGTTCGAAGCGGTTGTTGAAATGAAGTAGTGAGTGGTGAGTGGGGAGTCGGGAGTCGGGAGATACCTGGAGGTAGACGTCGCCTTCGCCTTCGTAGAAAGCGGTGCCCACTGAATCAGCTATTCGATGCAGATCGTCTTCATCGAATTCTTTCTTCACGACGATTCTATCAATTAAAATATGAGTGATCTTTCTTTTCTTAAGGTCTTTATCCGCTAATTCAAGGAGATCTTCTATCCGGTGTACTTCACCGGGTTGTTCGGTGTTGGTTGTTGGGTGTTGGGAATACACGCGGGAGAACCCTTTTTGAACGAGGATACTCAGTTCTTCTTTAATATCCCGGTTGCGGTGTTTTTTGAATACGGCCAGGATAAATAATTTATCGCCGGCCTGAAGTGCTTTGATGGCGGCCAACACATCGGTCACATCATCTTTTTTCACCACGCGTCCGGAAACAGGAGAAATGGTTTTACCAGCCCGGGCAAACAACAGGCGTAAATAATCATAGATCTCGGTCATGCTGCCCACTGTACTGCGGGGCGTACGGGTAATTACTTTTTGTTCAATCGCAATGGCAGGGCACAACCCTTTAATGAAGTCCACATCCGGCTTATTCATCCGGTTGAGGAATTGACGGGCATAAGCACTTAAGCTTTCCGCATAACGGCGTTGTCCTTCAGCATAGAGGGTATCTATGGTCAGGGATGACTTGCCGGAACCCGATACACCGGTCACCACCACCAGGCGGTTCCGGGGTATTTCCACGGTCACATTTTTAAGATTATGGACCCGCGCGCCCTTAATTAGTATATTTTCTGCGGAAATTACGGTCCGGGGTTTTACGGGGTTCTTCCCTTTTATTGCCTGCTCCATGATCACTCAAATATTGGTAAAGCCTTACCCTGCAAGGGTTTCAGCCAATTTCATTAACATTTTTTTAGCATACTTAGCTACAAATTGCGAATACAAATGTTTGCCAATTTAATGAATTGACCTATTTTTATATGACAATATCCAAAAAATGAAAAACCCAAAACTCACACCGCCTATTGCATAACTTCTACGCTTATTAACCGAAATCGTTAGTCACCAATATCCAATTGAAAATTGTATACGCAAGTATGCAGTGCAACCCAAACCTGTAGGAGTTATGAAAGCTTTATTAAAAAAAACCGACCATGAATTAATCCACCTGTTCCAGGATGGAAATCTGAGTGCATTAGAAGCCCTGGTGCTTCGTCACAAGGATAAATTGTACACGTCTATCCTGTTCCTGGTGAAGGACAAGTACCTGGCTGAAGACATTTTCCAGGATGCTTTTATCCGGATTATTGACACGATGCGCAGCGGCCGCTATACCGAAGAAGGAAAATTCCTTCCCTGGGCGATGCGGATTGCACACAACCTCTGTGTGGATCATTTCCGTAAAGTAAAACGCACACCAACCATTCGCAACGGTGAAGACAAAGACATTTTTGAAGTCCTGAATTTTTCAGAGGAAAGTGCTGAAACCGTCATGATGAAAAGACAGAGTCATGACCGCGTCCGTGACATGCTGCAAAGCCTGCCGGAAGACCAGCGCGAAGTGATCATCCTCCGTCATTATGCGGACATGAGCTTCAAAGAAATCGCCGCCGCCACCAATTGCAGCATTAACACTGCTTTAGGAAGAATGCGTTATGGTTTGATTAACTTACGGAAGCTGATGACCCAGAAACAAATCGCTCTTTAAACCAAAACATATTGCCTTATTCTTCTGTTGAAGACTAAAGCTCTTGTCATTCTGTATCTCCGTCAGAAAAAAGTATCCGTACGGGCATTGTTTCCCGCTTGCAAAACAATCCCCGGATCGGGCCTACTGTTGTGAATCTGCCTGGTTGTTACAGAATGACACCTAATTCGAAAAGCCTCCTGGTAACGTAAAGTTGTCGGGAGGCTTTTTTTTAGATAGTAGTTAGCAGATAGTAGTTAGTAGTCGGTTCAACTATAAGAAATTCAAATTCGAGTTTAAACTTGTAAAATAGCAGAAGCTGTACTTAAAAACAGGAAAACTCCTTTCCTGAAAAATGTAGCCGTCAGGAGGCCTACTAACTACTATCTGCTAACTACTATCTTACCAGATTCCGGAAATAAGCAATACTACTTCGCCGGAGATTTATTTTCAGAATGAAACGCTTCCAAACCGCACTTCAGCCAGTCAATAAACTCTTCCGTGTCGGTGGTATAATACTTTGTTTTGGTAATGGCCACCTGGTCGGGACTGATGATCGCGTATTGCGGCTGGGA
>CAZLRY010000183.1:0-6560 GCA_964561675.1 uncultured Chitinophaga sp. | reverse complement strand
AATTTGTTTTCCACGAAATACTTCGTATCAAATATACGATTGATTTCGTATTAAGTTACAGTCCGGCGGGGATTTTGGAAAAATTAACAATTGTGAGTGGCGAGTAGTGAGTGGTGAGTAGTGAGTGGTGAGTAGTGAGTGGTGAGTAATCCTAAAAACGGAAAGTCATTACAAGTTTGATAGTGTTTCAAATTTGTAATGACTTTTCATTTGTTACGCCCCACTCACCACTCACTACTCACCACTCACCACCTAGTTCTTCCTGAACGCCCACTTCATCAATTCTTTCCACGTTGGCTTTTTACCATACATGAGGATACCGGTACGGTAAATTTTTCCGGCAAACCACACCGTGAATGTAAAACTCAGAATCAGCACACTCATGGATAGAATAAGCTGCCACCAAGGTACTGTGCCCGGTACGCCAAATGGAATCCTGGCCATCATCACGATCGGGGAGCTGAATGGGATGATACTGCCCCAGACGGCAATGGGCCCGGTCGGGTCTGCAATGGCGGCAGACATCATGGCTATGGAAATGATCACCAGCATGGTGACCGGGAAACTCAGGGATTGCGCTTCACGCATATCTTCATTGACGGCACTGCCGATCGCTCCGTAGAGAGAAGCATAAAAGAAAAAGCCCGCCAGAAAATAGAACCCAAAGCAAAACAGGATCAGCGGTACATTCACGCTTGTAAATATTTGTTGCATTTTACCCACCATATCCGAAGCCATACCGGTATTTCCGGAAGCCTTACCCACATTGTAAATGATCAGCACAAAGGCAATCCAGAGCAGGAACTGTGTCAGGGCCACCAGGCCAATACCGAGTATCTTACCCAGCATCATCTGGAAGGGCTTAACCGACGAAACAATGACCTCTGCGATACGGTTGGTCTTTTCTTCCATCACACCCATCATAACCTGTGAACCATAGATAAGGAGGATCAGGTAGATCAGGAATCCGCATATATAGCCGATGGCCTCCGCATACTGAGCATTGGCAGTTTCATCCTGGATGTTTTTCGGTGTTACCATCAACCGTTGATTGAGGATATCCTGTTTCAGTGAGTCGATCTGCAGGCTGTCTTTTTTTATCGACGTCCAGATAGTATTTAGTTTGGCTTCTACAGCGGCGGTGGAACTCCGGCCATACGCTTTATTCGCTTTGAATAATAAAGGAGCTCCTTGTTTCCAGTTTATGGCCGGAACGATAATATACCCGTCATAGCCGGCTTTCTTATGATCCGCCATTACGGAATCCGCATTTTTATCTACAAGGGTTATTACGGAATTGTCATCCGCCAGGTTTTCTTTACTGAGCAAAGCTGCTGTAAAATAACCGGAAGAATCGATCAGCGCCACATGCAGGCTCTGTTTGCTTTTCTCAGCAATGAATCCCATTCCGAAAATCAGCGCCAGGTACAACAAGGGAAAAAGTAAAGTGGAAATGATAAATGTTTTTTTGCGCACCCGGGTCAGGTATTCGCGGCGTATGATGATAAATATCTTATTCATTTGGTTGGTTTGAAAGGTGATTAAGCGTGAACCGGTTGAAACTGGCGGGCCGTGGGGGTGCCTTCCACCAGTTTGATGAAAATGTCATTCAGAGAAGGCAGGATCTCATTAAATGAATGAATACTACCGCCCTGATCCAGCAGGTAACGCAATACCTCATTGGGGCCACTGCCTTCTTTGATGCGGATCACATGACGGTCTTCTATATGACCGGTCAGTTCGAATGGTGCAGTAGCCGGAACCTGGCTGAGTGGCTGGTTCATCCCCACACTGTAAATATTTTCTTTGAAATCCTGTTTGATACCTTTGACCGTACCATCCAGTATCTTCTTCCCCTTATTCACCAGTACAATATGATTACAGATCTCTTCCACCTGTTCCATCCGGTGGGTGCTGAAGATGATGGTGGATCCGCCCTGGGCCAGGTTAAAGATCTCATCCTTGATCAGGTTGCTGTTGACAGGATCAAGACCACTGAACGGTTCATCCAGAATGATCAGTTTGGGTTCATGCAGTACAGTAGTGACAAATTGCAGTTTTTGTCCCATTCCCTTGGACAGGTCTTCCACTTTTTTATTCCACCAGCTGTCCATTTCAAAACGGGCGAACCATTTTTTTATTTTCGATTGTGCGTCACTGTGACTTAGTCCTTTCAGCTGAGCCAGGTACATCGCTTGTTCCCCGATCTTCATTTTTTTGTACAGTCCTCTTTCTTCCGGCATATACCCGATGTAACCCACATCCTTAATGGGATCGAATTTTTTGCCATCAAAAATGATCTGGCCTTCATCAGGATAAAATATCCCGGTAATCATCCGGATCAGGGTGGTTTTGCCGGCCCCGTTGGGTCCGAGCAGCCCGAAAATCTGTCCTTTTTCAACAGTCAGGCTGATATCGTCAACGGCCTTCTGGGTGGCGAAGTATTTTTTCAGGTTCTGAAGTTCAAGTAGCGCCATATAGGTTGGTTTTGAAATGTAAAATTAGTTTTCTGCACGACTTCCCCCTTTATTTTCGGCGAACTGCATCAATAAGGGCGTAAAATGCTGCCAGATACACCTGATCGGTGGAAAAAGGCTTGCGTAAATCTCCCGCAAAGATTAAAAGCGTTTACTAAAGAGGGAGAAGTCTTAAATTTTCAAACTTTTCGGATATGGAGGAGGGTGGCATTCAGGAAAAGTCTTATTGGCTTTGCGGGCCATATTTTGCCAGGATCATAGAAGCAACTCGTTCGCCGTCCATGGCCGCACTCACAATCCCCCCCGCATAACCGGCCCCTTCGCCGCAGGGATACAGGTTCTCTACCTGGGGATGTTGGAGATTATCGGGATTACGGGGGATCCTTACCGGTGAAGAAGTCCGGGATTCTGTGGCCACTACCACGGCCTCATTCGTAATATACCCTTTCATCTTTTTTCCGAATTCACGAAAACCAAGACGCAGTCGTTCCGAAACAAAGGCTGGCAATATCTCTTTCATAGAAACAGAATGGATACCCGGTAAATAAGAGCAATTGGGGAGACTCCCTGATAGCTTATTTTCTGTAAAGTCTGCTAACCGCTGTGCAGGAGCAACCAGTTTACCTCCACCGGCCAGAAAGGCATTTTGTTCAACGGACTGCTGGAAATACATGGCCGCCAACTGACCATATTTATTAAAGGCCTGTACGTCTTTTTCTTCAATGCTGACCACGATACCGCTGTTGGCATACGGATTATTACGTTTTGAAGGACTCCAGCCATTAACCACCAATTCTCCAGGTGCGGTGGCAGCCGGCGCAATGATGCCTCCCGGACACATACAAAAGGAAAACACGCCTTTGCCATCTACCTGCTGCACCCAGCTGTAAGCAGCAGGTGGAAGAAACTCACCCCGTAGATCACAATGATATTGGGCACTGTCAACCAGCGACTGTGGATGTTCGACCCGTACCCCAAGGGCAAAGGGTTTTAATTCGATTTGAATTTTCCTGTGCTGGAGTAACTCAAAAATATCCCGGGCCGAGTGACCGGTGGCCAGGATCACCGCGCTGCCGGAAAATCGTAATCCGTCTGCGGTCTTTATTTCTTTTAGATGACTCCCTTCAAGTATAAAATCAGTTACTCTTTTTTCAAAATGGTATTCGCCACCGCATTCCAGGATTTTTTCACGCATGGCCGTAATGATCTGCGGAAGTTTGTTGGTACCGATATGCGGATGCGATTCATACAGTATTTTTTCATCAGCCCCGAAGTGCACGAACAATTCCAGTATCCGGTTTATATCACCGCGTTTACTGCTTCTTGTATACAACTTCCCATCACTGTATGTACCTGCACCACCTTCTCCAAAACAATAATTGCTGTCCGGATTTACTGCTCCTTCTTTATTGAGCAGGGCCAGGTCGCGGCGGCGGGCTCTTACATCCTTACCTCTTTCAAGTATGATGGGCCGGATGCCGGATTCAATCAGTTGCAGGGCCGCAAATAGTCCGGCAGGGCCGGCTCCGACAATAATGACTGTTTGTTTTGCTGAACGTACATCGCGGAACGAAAACGATTTTCGTTCTCTTTCCCGGAATGGTTCATCGATATAAGCCAGCAGGCTCAGGTTGATCCAGGGCTGACGCCCACGTGAATCAATAGATTGTTTTTGGAGTATATAACCGTTTACGACAGCTGGTTTTACGCCCGCAGTACGGGCAATCGCTTGTTTCACGAGCGTTTCACTCGCAGCTTCGGAAGGCAATAAACGGAGGCTGATGGTCTTTTGCATAGTGTCAGGTTTTTATCCTGAAAGAGGGGACAAAGATGCAAAGAAAATCCCGGGATATTTTTTTCGTTTTTACCACATCGTATATAAAATTGTGATACCTTCAAACGAGATCGTTTGTTATGAACCCCAGGTACTATTTTTTTCCGGCTCTGCTATTCATCATTACAGGATTATCCTGTACTACTGCATACCAGGGGCAATCGCTTCAATATAAAGGATACAGGATCAGCAAATCCATGCCGGCTGATTCATCCGTACTGAATTTCCTGCAACCTTTCAGTGACAGCGTGAATAACAGCATGAATATGGTCCTGGGTATTTCTACGGTGAGCATGGAAAAGAAGCTGCCGGAAAGCAGCCTTGGTAATTTTATGGTAGATGCTTTTCTCACGATGGCCAGGGAGAAATACCATACGCAGGTAGACCTTGCCTTTGTTAATTTCGGTGGAATCAGGTTGACCCAGTTACCCGCCGGAAATATCACCCGTGGTAAAGTCTTCGAACTGATGCCTTTTGATAATCTGCTTATTTTACAAAAAGTAAAAGGGACCATCCTGCAACAGGTGCTTGACCTGATAGCGGCACGTGGCGGGTGGCCGGTGTCGGGTATGCGTATGCAGATCCGTAACGGGAAAGCGGTAAATGTACTAATCGGAGGTATGCCGCTGGATCCTGAAAAAGTGTATACTATCGCCAATTCTGATTTTATTGCAAACGGGGGGGATAATGCGGACATGCTTCGGAATATACCTCAAATCACAAATGGCTACCTGATGCGGGATGCGATTATTGATTATATCGCATGGCTGAACAGCCAGGGCAAAACGATTGCTGCAACCATTGAAAACCGGGTGACCCATGTTGAGTAGAAAACGATTTTTTAAACAGGCGGCACTGACAGCCAGCGGCCTTTTGGCCGGACCAGCATTACTGGAGGCTGCGGAGTATTTCAATCCACTCCGGCTGACCATCCTGCATACCAACGATACCCATAGCCGGTTGGAGCCCTTTCCCATGGATGGCGGCAGAAATCAGGGGATGGGTGGAATAGCATCCAGGGCCCGCCTGATCAGTCAGGTAAGGCAGGAGGAAGAACAGGTATTATTACTCGATGCAGGGGATATCTTTCAAGGCACTCCTTATTTCAATATATATAAAGGAGAACCGGAAATCAAAGCCATGACCCTGCTCGGCTATGATGCCTGTACAATCGGGAATCATGATTTTGATGCCGGTATGGAAAACCTGGCGACACAGCTGACCAAACATGCACGGTTTCCGATGCTGGTCTGTAACTATGATTTCAGCAGCACCCCGATGGAAAATAAAACCGAACCGTACCGGGTGATCCGGAAAGGCAAACTAACAATCGGTCTGCTGGGCGTGGGGATTGAAGGAAAGGGGTTGATACCGGATAACCTGTTTGGCAATACACGGTACCTGGATCCCGTGCAGAAAGCCAATGAGACGGCTGAATTTCTGAAAAAGAGCAAAAAATGCGATATGGTCATTTGTCTTTCACACCTGGGTAACCAATATAAGGAAACCGATAAACCGAGTGATGAAATACTGGCAAAAGAGAGTGAAAATATTGACCTGATCATTGGGGGACATACACATACATTCCTGGATCAGCCACAAGTATATAAGAATAAAAACGGGAGCGATGTGGTGGTCAATCAGGTGGGATTTGCCGGCCTGATTCTTGGTAGACTAGATTTTGAATTTACCAAATTTTCAGGCAAAAAACTGGTAAAAAATCACGCAATTCAGGTTTCACAAAAATCAGGTGGATAAAATTTTTTTTTAGGAAAGAAATAGTGATATTCGCCTCCCTGTACAACTTTTTTAACTGACCTGTCGAGAAGATTTTTAGCGGAGTGATTCAGGAAAAACTATAGTTAACCCGACATAAACTGCTTACAGACTGATGGAGAAAAATGCTGATAAAATCTGGTCAAATTGTTTGAAGATCATCAAGGATATTGTTGAATGGCAGCATTTCAAGACCTGGTTTGAGCCTATTAAACCGGTTTCCATCAAGAATAATGTGCTCGTCATACAGGTTCCCAGCCAATTCTTTTTTGAATACCTGGAAGAACATTACGTAAATTTATTAGCAAAGACACTGAAACGGGAACTGGGAAAAGAAGCGCGGCTCGAATACCGGATCATGGTGGACAGCGGTAACAGCAAGAACAAGCCGGTAACGATGGATGTCAGTGGGCAGGGATTTAAAACTTTTTCAAATAACGAAATGGATTTTCCGCTCGTCATAAACAACCCTG
>CAZLRY010000182.1:0-6561 GCA_964561675.1 uncultured Chitinophaga sp. | reverse complement strand
GGTCATTTTTTCCAAATGCCGGTAATTGCTTGACTGCTCTGTAATTTTCTGAAATGCCATAATTCACGGGTTTTACCGGTGGTATTCAATCAATCCTTCCATTGGATTTTTCATAACACGACCGAGTTCAAATTCGTAACTGTTGCAAAGTTGCTGCAGAACATCCTTAAAACCAAATGCAATACTACCGGCAAAGTGTATGGGCAGGGACCAGGCTTCCCGGTATTTACAGAGATGAGTGAAGAAAAAATCATTCAATCCGTCTTCAATAATATTTTCAATCATATAATGACCGCGATTATCGGCCAGAAAACGGGCATATCCGGCCAGGTATCGGTTGGGCAACGGTTTTTTGTAAACATTTTCCAGTATCTCTGAAGCATTGGTCGTATAGGTCAGATCAAACCGGCCCCTGAGTTCATCATCAAATGTGCCGTAGAGATAATACTGTATGACTTTCTTTCCGAGATAAGCACCGCTGCCTTCATCGCCCAGTACATAACCCAGGCCCGGACTGTTTTTCAGGATTTTTTTCCCGTTATAATAACAGGAATTAGCCCCTGTTCCAAGGATACAGGCCACTCCTTTATCCCGTCCACAAAGAGCCCGGGCAGCCCCCATCAGGTCATGGGTAACTTCAACTTTTGCTCCGGAAAAGGATTTACGGAGTGCCTTTTTCACCGAACGGGCATTCAGCGGGTTGGCACAACCGGTCCCATAATAGTAAATCTCATGAATATCTTCTTTCCGTAGCCGGGGCTTCAACTCTTTTTCCAGCAACTGGTAAATCTGCTCCGTATTGAGAAAGTAGGGACTGATTCCTTGAGTAAAGAGGGTTTTCTTCCTGCCGTTTTTCAGTAAACACCATTCTGCTTTCGTGGCTCCGCTGTCGGCAATCAGTTTAACGACTGGCATATAAAGATTTATTGATTTGGTTAAACGGCAGCATCTGTTCCGTTCAAATCCAGTATTTTGCGTCAAATTACTGAATAAAGGTTTATGACGGGAAATAAAAAATTACAGGTCTGGTATCCATTACTCTTCTCCCTGGTTCTGATAGCAGGTATGTTTCTTGGTTTTAAACTGGGTGACCGGGCCGGAAACGGCAAAGGATTGTTTGCCGGAAATAAACGCAGCAGTTTGCAGGAAGCCATGGACCTGATCCGTATGCGCTATGTTGATTCTGTGAATGTAGACTCCCTCGAGGGACACGCCATACAGGATATGATGAATGAACTGGACCCGCATTCCGTGTACCTCCCTCCGGTTGATTTAAAAGAAGCCAATGAAGAACTGGCAGGTAATTTTGATGGAATTGGGGTCGAATTCAATATTTTCAGTGATACGGTAAATGTAGTTTATGTTTTTCCGGGTGGCCCCAGTGAAAAAGCAGGATTACAAATTGGAGATAAAATACTGAAAGTGAATGACTCAAGTCTTACACATAAAGATTTTACTGTAGCAAATATTAAGACCCTGATCCGTGGTCCGAAAGGTTCCACCGCCAGATTACAGGTTTTAAGGGGTGCTAAAACAATTCCGGTCGATGTTACGCGGGGCAAAATTCCGGTTTCCTCCGTGGATGCGGCATATATGATCGATCAGACAACCGGATATATAAAACTCAGCAAGTTTTCTGAAACCAGTTATGAGGAATTCATGCAGAACATGGAAATGCTTCAAAAACAAGGGTTGAAAAGCCTGGTTTTTGATCTCCGGGGTAATGGTGGCGGCTTTATGAATGAAGCCGTGGATATCGCCGATGAATTCCTGGATGGCGATAAACTGATTGTCTATACCGAAGGAGTGAACAGCAAAAAAAGGGAGTACCGGTGTAAGCGGCCCGGACTTTTTGAATCCGGCAAACTGGTACTACTGGTGAATGAAACATCTGCCAGTGCCAGTGAAGTGCTGGCAGGGGCCTTGCAGGATTGGTGCCGGGCCACTATAGTGGGTCGCCGCACATTCGGAAAAGGACTGGTGCAGGAGCAATACCAGCTGCGCGACGGTTCTGCAATCCGGCTGACAATCGCGCGGTATTATACACCCCTGGGCCGCAGTATACAACGCTCATATGAAAAAGGGAAGAAAGTGTATATGGATGACCTGTGGGAGCGGTTCAACAATGGTGAACTGGTTTCGGAAGATTCCATGAAAAATCATAATAGTAAAAACTTCACCACCAATTGTAACGATACGTTATATGGCGGCGGAGGCATCAGCCCATCGGTTTTTATTCCCGTGGATACATCCCGTGCCCAGCACCAGGCAAACCGGATGGCTGTCACGGTGAATGTCAGCAACTACGTTTATAATTATTACCTGCAGCATAAATCAGAAGTGGAAAAATATAAGACCGCAACAGATTTTGCAAATGGCTTTATCCAGAACGATCAGTTATGGAACGGGTTGATACAATATACCGTTTCTGACTCTATAAAACCAGGCAGCCTGGCCGGCAAAGAAAAAGAACTGGTACTGCAGCAATTAAAAGCCCTCCTGGCCCGCTATCGCTGGAGAAACAGCGGATTTTACCAGGTGTTGAATAGCGGAGATGCGATGGTACTGAAAGCGTTGGAGGAGGTGAAGAAGTAGTTTACAAGTTAAAAAGTTGACAGGTTTATAAGGCGGGGTTGTTTACTGGCAACTGACATCTTCTTCAAATACAAGATTTCTCACTCCTTGCCTACCATAGCTTTTCGAAGGAAGGACGCTCGAAATATCAGTTAACTTTCTTAGAATGGGCTGTTGACTACCGACTACCGACTCCCGACTCCGGACTACCGACTACCGACTACCGACTACCGACTACCGACTACCCCCGCTCCTTTCTCCATCATCACTTTCACGGCGTTGGCAACAAATGCCTTACCCCTGGCGTCCATCAGCAGTGGATTCCCATTTTCGGTCATTTCGAAACTTAACTGTCCTTGTTCATTACTGGAGACACGAAGAGAATTGTCATTATTGCGGTAACTGAGCGTACTCAATGGCGATAACCCTTCAATAGCGGAAGAATCACTGGTAAAACTTACCGTGCCGTTATAGCTGATAGATACTATATTATCATTGTCGCTGCTTTCAATGGTTGTAACCGGACGATGATTGCCATGACAGGCATACAGGAAAATGGCAAGGAGAAACGGTAGCAGTTTAAAAGGTATTTTTCTCATAAATAATGGAACAGCAAAAACCCGGTTATACAACCAGGTAATGCTTGTTTAATGGTGAATGGTTTGCAACAGTTTGTTATTCATAACTGAAGGGAACTTATTCTATTGTTTGTCTTTGTTTTCGTCCCACCATTGCTTTTCAATTTTGTAGGAACCGAATAGTCCAAGGCCTCCGCCAATTGCAATCAGGGCAAAATAGATCGGTGCATTATGATCACTGTCATAATTAGCTCTCATTGAATGTACCAGCACATACTGATCAAGAATATAAGCCAGGAACAATCCCACTCCTGCTCCGATCAGCAATAATGCCCATTTCAGGTTTTTATAAGGTGCCGGGCGATCCGCATGCTCACGCGGGTTCATGTTTTTTTCGATCATCGCCAGGTTTTGGCGGGTTTTGAGGTAGGCAATACCAAAGATCATGGCAAATCCACCTGCAAACATCACTACGGGTACTAATACTTCTGGGCCGCTCATAGTTGTAATTTTTTTGTTTTATTAATTGCTTGTTAGGTATGACTCCCTCCGTTTTGTTCCGGTTACAGGCCGGGAGGAGTTTTTTATAACGGTTTACAAAAGATCAGACCACTGCTGGCACGGACAGGTTACAGGCTTTCCGTAACTTTCTGTTTCAAACAGAGGTGAATAATATATATATCCAGCTTTGTAACCTGAGCCCCTCTGTTGCTGTCTTATACCCAGATGTCAGCCGGACAAAATGATAATGAACTCATTAGCAAAGTTTTGCGGGGAGACCACCAGGCGTATGCCGGTTTGGTGAACCGTTACCAGAACTATGTATTTACGCTCACCCTGCGCCTGGTAAAGAACCGGGAAGAAGCAGAAGAAGTGGCGCAGGATGTATTTATTAAGGCCTATAAATACCTCGCCGACTTCAGGGGTGATTCAAAATTCAGCACCTGGCTTTATACAATCGTGAATAATACCTGTATCAGTTTTCTTCGTAAAAAGAAACTGACCATTCATTCCCTGGATGATGAGCGGGTATTTGCAAAGGCCGATAACCAGGATGCCGGGTTCAGGGCCGACGGGGTGGAGCAAAAATCAAGACATCTGATGGTAGTTGAAGCGATCAGCCGGCTCAAACCGGACGATGCATCCATTATCACCCTGTTTTATAAAAATGAGCAGAGCCTGGAAGAGATTGCCCTGGTTTTAGGACTGGAAGTGAATACGGCCAAAGTAAGGCTGCACCGGGCCAGGGCCAGACTAAAAGAGCTGATGGAAACGCATTATGCACATGAAGTAAAAGACTTAAATTGAACCACTATGAACAGACAACAGACTATGGAGGAACGGTTGTGGGAATATATTGATGGCACCGCAACGACAGAAGACCGGCTGCGAATAGAAGCACTATTACAATCGCAGGCCGAATGGAAAGATAAATACAGCGAATTACTGGAAATTAATCAACTGCTGCATTCATCAGATCTGGAGGCTCCCTCCCTCCGCTTTACTAAAAATGTAATGGAGGAAATCACCCGGCTGCAGATTGCTCCCGCTGCGAAATCCTATATCAACAATAAAATCATCTGGGGGATCGGTATCTTTTTTATTACCCTGATGGTGGCCATCCTGGGATATGGTTTCAGTCAGATGGAATGGACCAGCACGGATAAAAGCAGTTTTACAGACCAACTCAGTAAAATTGATACCAGCAAGTTTTTCAATAATGACCTGATCAATGCCTTTATGATGATCAATGTGCTGCTGGGCCTGGTGTTACTGGACAACTACCTCAGTAATAAAAGAAATAAACTCAGAAAAGAAGCTTGATGACTACTGGTCATTGAGTCCGGCACCCCCTCCTGGTACCAGGAGGGGCTTTTTATTTGTTTTAACTAACAGCTGTTAATGATACAGGCCTAAAAACCTACCTTTGTCCATAGAAAAAACCAATGATGGATATAAAAAATAATATTCTTGAAACGATCGGGAATACCCCCCTGATCCGTTTAAATAAAATCACCCGTGAAATCCCGGCAACTGTATTGGCTAAAGTGGATTATTTCAATCCCGGTAATTCTATTAAAGACCGGATGGCCCTGAAAATGGTGGAGGTAGCTGAACAGGAAGGAAAGTTGAAACCTGGTGGCACGATCATCGAAGGCACCAGTGGCAATACCGGGATGGGACTGGCACTGGCAGCAGTGGTTAAGGGGTATAAATGCATATTCGTTACCACAGACAAGCAATCCAAAGAAAAGGCGGATATCCTGAAAGCCGTAGGTGCCGAAGTGATTGTTTGCCCGACCAATGTTTTACCCGAAGATCCCCGCAGTTATTACAGTGTGGCAGCCCGGCTGGCAAAGGAAGTACCCAACTCCTTTCACATGAACCAGTATGACAACCTGGCGAACCGGCTGGCACATTATGAAACTACCGGTCCGGAGATCTGGAAACAAACAGATGGAAAGATCACCCACCTGGTTTGTACGGCGGGTACGGGCGGCACCATTACCGGTACAGCTCAATACCTGAAAGAAAAAAATCCCGCGATACAGATCTGGGCCATCGATGTCTATGGTTCACTGCTCACCAAATATTTCCGGACAGGTGAGATCGATATGAATGAAGTACATCCGTATATCAGTGAAGGATTCGGAGAAGATTTTGTCCCGAAGAATTATGATATGAGTGTGATTGATTATTTCGAACAGGTAACGGATAAAGACGGCGCCGTAATGGCCAGAAGACTGGCGAAGGAAGAAGGCTTGTTCTGTGGTTATAGTGCCGGCAGTTGTATACAAGGATTAATGCAGCTGAAAAACAAATTAACCAAAGATGATCTTGTTGTTTGCATCTTTCACGATCATGGCAGCCGCTATGTTGGTAAGATCTACAACGATCAATGGATGATCGAACGTGGATTCCTCGATGTGAAAACATTCAAGGATGTGGTGAGTGCGAGAGGTACGAAAAGACTGATCACTGTAGAGCCGTCACAAACGGTTGCCGCGGCAGTGGAACTGATGAAGAAGTATGACATCGAACAAATACCGGTGATCAATGAATCAGGACCTGTAGGGGCCATCAGCGAAGGCGGTTTATTCCAGAAAATATTTGATAATCCGGAAATAAAGAACGCTACCGTTGCTGAAGTGCTGGAACCTTCTTTCCCTTTAGTGGCTTTTGATACACCGGTTGAACGGTTAAGTCATCTGATTAACAAAGAAAACGGGGCCGTGCTGGCAAAAGACGAGGCCGGCAGCTACCATATAGTAACGAAATACGATGTGATTCAGTCACTTGGTAACTGACACAATAAACAAAAAGTGCCAGTTTCCTTAAAAAGGAACGGCCCGCCATTCACTTTAAATAAGCTCCATAATAAACTGAATATAAATATTTTAAATAAATA
>CAZLRY010000181.1:3849-6586 GCA_964561675.1 uncultured Chitinophaga sp. | reverse complement strand
ACTTCTTTCCGGTTTACACTAAAATCAAAGCGTTTGATCACATTCCCATTCCGGTCCTCGATCCGGCTGATGGCATAGGGTTTGGTGGAGAATCCACGGCCGGCAAACATGGTATACGACCAGAGCATTTCATACATCGACAGATCACAGGTACCCAGTGCGATGGATGGATAAGGTTTTACAGGGGTCGGTATGTTGATGCGGGCCAGGAACTCGGAAAACTGTTTGGGTTGTACCTGCTTCATGATATAAGCGGTGGCACAGTTTTTAGAAAACGCCAGGGCATCAGCCATGGACATGGACCCACCTCCACATTGTTTTCCGGAAGGAACCCATCCACTGCCCTGGAAGAACTGGGCCACATTTTCACATTCAGTGGTAGGCGTAAAGCCCCTTTCTTCCATTGCCTGCGTATAGAGTAATGGTTTTATCGTGGAGCCGACCTGTCTTTTCGTTTTCAGGTTGACGTGGTCATTTTTATAGGTCTTGAAATGAATACCCCCCACCCAGGCCCTGATCTCACCGGTCACCGGGTCCATCGCAATAAAACCGGCCTGTTCCATCTGCAAATGATATTTGATGGAATCAAGCGGAGTCATGACGGTGTCTTTTTCCCGTTTGTTATTCCAGGAAAAAATCTTCATGGGTACTTTAACATTAAACGAAGCTTTTATCTCTTTATCACTCAGCCCGTCTTCTTCCAGGTTTTTCCAGCGGTCGGATTCTTTGATTGCTTTCTCCAGCAGTTTTTCACGTCCTTTCCAGACCGTTCCGTTTTTCATATCCGTACGCTGGTTGATCCCCTTTTGCAGCATGGCCATGTGCTGCGCCATGCCTTCTTCGGCATATTGCTGCATTTGTACATTAATCGTGGTATAGATCTTCAACCCGTCATTATAAATACTGTATTTGCCACCATCCGGTTTCTCTACATCCTTGAGGGCTTCCTTAATTTCATCTTTCAGTACTTCCCGGAAATAAGGCGCATAACCGGTATTTTCATCCAGTTTACGGTAATTGAGTTTAATATGAAGCGCTTTTGCCTTCTTGGCTTCAGCTGCCGTGATCTTTCCATTTTTTTCCATCTGGCTCAATACGGTGTTCCGTCTGTCAAGAGCCAGTTTGGGATTACGTTGCGGATTGTAAATACTATTACCTTTCAGCATCCCCACCAGTAATGCCGCTTCTTCCACCGTTAACCGGTCCGGCTCTTTCTGGAAAAAAGTCCGGGATGCATTCCGGATTCCGTACACATTGTTTCCAAAGGGTACGGCATTGAGGTATAAAGTGATGATTTCTTCCTTGGTGAAGTTCCGTTCCAGTTTTACAGCAATGATCCATTCCTTTAATTTCTGTATCACCCGTAACGCTTTATTCGTTGCCCGTTCATTAAAGAGGTTCAGGGCCAGCTGTTGGGTGATCGTACTGCCCCCGCCTTCGGATCCCAGGGTGAAAACAGCCCGCATGGTGGAACGGAAGTCGATCCCGCTATGACTGTAAAACCGCTCATCTTCTGTGGCTACCAGTGCATCAATGACATAGGGGGAAATATCCCGGTATTTCACATTGCTGCGGTTTCCTCTTTCTGTATAATATTTACCCATCAGGGTTCCGTCTTCGGCATAAACTTCGGAAGCCTGCAGAATGGAGGGATTTTGCAATTCATTAATAGAGGGCATGGCACCAAAGACGCCAAAATTGGCCAGCACAATGACCAGTATAAAAGCCGCAAGGCCGCCAAAAAAAATTCGCCAGAAAATCCGTACCGCTTTTTTCATATGATGATGAATGGTTGAGGTTTGTCGATCTTATAGATTTTATCGGAGAACCGAAAATAAGAAATTACCGGAGGGGTGGGGGAAACCAGTATTTAATTTTTTGCGAAAGTGTGCCTGAAAGGGAGGTTTTACCCGTAACTCACGTTTTTTCATCAGAATTTACCCGGCAAATGCTGCTCCAGGAAACGTTTGTATGCTTCAAGATCCTTGCCGGCTTTGAGCAATTGCAGGTTACTTTCTGAGATAATCGTAAAATAATATTTACCTCCTTTTAACCAGGGAATAATATCTGTCGCAGTTTTGGGGCGGGTTTTTTCCACATAAGCAACTGCTTCATCGGTATTTTGGAAGAAACTCATCAGCAACAGGCGGTTTTCCTCATCAAGCTGATACAGGTCTGCCGTATACGTCTTGTTATAATAGGTTTCCCTGTTATACCGGAAGAATGCATTTTTAGCCTCATTTATGAACACAGGATCCACTTTATTCAGTACCAGTACCACATAATATTTGTCAGCTGGTTTAAAGACAAATGGGGTGGAACTAACAACAGGTGGTGTTGTTACAGGCTGTGTTTTCACCGTATCCATTACAGGTTGCTTAACGGTCGGGGGAATAACTGTTGCCGGAGGCTTAACGGAACCCGTGTCCGTTTTGG
The DNA here is from genome assembly GCA_964561675.1 of uncultured Chitinophaga sp. GTDB lineage: Bacteria > Bacteroidota > Bacteroidia > Chitinophagales > Chitinophagaceae > JJ008. Next base: position 4,150 of record CAZLRY010000181.1, on the reverse strand, counting down.
TTACGGGTGGAGCGGGAATCACGGTCACCGGCGCCACTGTTCCGGAATCCGTATAACGGGTTATCTGGAGATTGGTCAGTTCTTCTTCAATCTGGGCTCTCCGGCTGAGTACATCAATCAGGTCAATCGATTTTTCATTCAGCGGGGATTTAGGGAAGCGGGATATGATCGAATTTAAAATATCCTTAGCTTCATTATCATCCCGTTGCTTAATATAATAGACCGCTTCAATGTAAAGCAGTTGTGGGGTCCAGTAGTTATTCCCATACAGACTGTCAGCGGTTCTTTTCATGGCTATTGC
>CAZLRY010000181.1:0-3749 GCA_964561675.1 uncultured Chitinophaga sp. | reverse complement strand
GTTTTACCAAGGTTGAATAAGGCTTTCTGTATAGAATCATTGGATTGCGCCAGTTGGGCTTCTGTCAACGGAAGACGGGCATACAAATCGTCAAAACTGATTCCATTACTCATATCGCCGCCACTGTTGTTCCCGGGATCCTGCGGATTACTCCCCCCCTGGGAGGCATTCATCCGGTTATTCAGGATCGCTGCGCCTCTTCTCCAATTGTCTGTATTGGGCCGGTTGCCCCATTTGGCTTTGAATTCATTTTGCCCTCTTGAACGGGCATTGGTATTATAAAAGTACCATTCGCCCTTGGTGTCACCCGATGGGAAAAGGGTAGCCGGTGGTTGATTACCGGTTGTTTGTATACCCGTTGTCAGGATGGGCTGTTCATCCTTTAGTCCCTGTTGTTTCCGGAGGTATTTTACGAGTTTTTTTACATAGTCACGCCGTTCATCCTCTGGCAGTGCCGCAATCCGCTGCAGACTGTCTTGTCTTTCCCTGATTTCAATATTGACCACAATCTCCCGTAAAGCTGTTTTCCTGGAAGAAATTGCATCCGGATTGGTAATGGAAGGATCGTCCAGCTTGATGCTGTCATAATAGGCATACGCGTTTTTATATGCTTTTTGCAAAAAGGACAGATCACCCATTTGCAGAAATGCCTTATTCTTTTGTCCGGGATTATTATTAGGTGCTTGCGTGCTGAGGAGCAGCAACTGAAGGGCCTCTTGCACTTTATTTCCTTCCAGCTGCATCTGGGCCGCCATATAGTAAATTATATCCTGGTAATCGGCATATTTATCACGCCGGGCCATTTTTACCAGTTCGGCCACATTTTTTTGTATATCAGCCTCTCCATCATCCTTATTGGTGCGGATTGTTGCCAGGCGGGCATATATCTCCATCACCAGGTCGGTGGTACGGCTGATTGAACGATCATAATTTTTCCGTGCCTCTTTGAAATTACCAGCCATTTCATAAAGCTGACCAGCCAGGTATTCCCAACGGGCTCTTTCCTGTTGATTGCCGGCATTACTCAGGGCTTCAACGAGGTGAAAGGCGGCACTATCCCAGTTGTTTTGTTTGTAAAACGAATAAGCCTGCACTTCATGCAGGTCATTCATCAAACGGGACGGAAAGGCCGGGTCATCGCGAAGGGTAACAATCAGGCTGGAGGCTTCGGCAAACTGGTCCTGGGCCAGGAAATTCCGGATTTGCCAGATAAATGCATCGTTCCGGCTCGGTGGTTCTGTGAACATTTTTTTCGCCAGTCCTCTTTTTTCCCGGGTAGAAATGCTCAGTGCTGAATTTCCGTCACGGGCACTGCCGATTGTTTTATAGTAGCCATCTTTTTCTTTAGGGGCAAATGCGTAATTGATAAACTGAAACATCTGATAAGCCGAGTCAAAATCCTTTTGCAGATAGTAGGAAGCTCCCCAGAGCAGGTATAGATTGTCCACCCAGTCATTCCTGAGATCATGTAAGGCAATACCAGATGATGCTTTAATGGTGATCGAGTCCAGTTGTAACGAGTCGGCTGCCGTAACATCCAGCGAGTAATTGTAAAAAGGCAATAGCTTGGAATAGTCGTCTTTAAACGCCTGTTTGGCCCTGGCCAATACTTCATTCAGTTTGTTATTGGCATTAAACGTGTAATTGTAGTGCGTTACGGTATTTTGCACAAATCGGCGGGGAACGGTGAATTTTTTATCGGCTTTTTCCGAACGGAGAATCCGCTCTTCGTATTCCTTTGGTTTTTTAATATTCAGGTCAAAGCCCAGCTGACCAATAGCAGGTAGACCGGCCTGTAAAAGGATAAGGGAGAAAAGGAAAAAAATGATATGTCGTTTTGCTCGCATTTGCCGGCGCAATCTAAAGTCTTAATAACTGAATTTCAAATAATTTAGTATAAAAATAGGTCAAATTATTTTGACCGGAATTCGCCGGAAAAGCAGGGTTCATTTACTATCTTTAAACACCAAAAATCCTTTTATGGCCAAATTAGAAGCCGGCTCCACCCTGCAAAGGCTGAGAAACCGATACCGCCTGGTGGTGATGAATGACGATACTTACGAGGAAGTGGTCACGTTTAAATTGTCCCGGCTGAGCGTTTATGTCATGTTGAGCACAATATTTGTAGTATTGGTCGGACTTACAGTTGCCCTCATCGTTTTCACACCTTTGAAGTACTATATACCAGGTACAAGTAATGATTATAAGTCAGTTATGGAGCTAAAACGGCTTCAGTACCGGGTCGATTCCGTGGAAAGACAGGATGCCTATAAGACCCAGTATATACTGGGACTGAAAAAAGCCCTGGGAAGTACGGAAACCGCTAAACTGGATACCACGGCTATCGTGGTGCCCAAACCGGATATTTCTAATGACTAATGATAAAACCAATGTTCAACAACAAAAACAAAACCGACATGCAGCAACCAGTATCCAATGGTAATGGCGGGGGCGCTACCCTGATCAGTGCAGGCACTGTATTAAAAGGCGACATCAGCAGCAGCAGCGATCTGCGTATCGATGGCACCGTAATCGGCAATATTAAAAGCGGCTCCAAGATTATTGTGGGCAGCAGCGGGGTGGTGGAAGGAGATATCACCGGCAACCAGGCCGATATTACCGGTAAAGTAAACGGCAATATCAGGGCCAAGGAGCTTCTTCAGTTAAGAGGAGAGTGTCTTGTATCCGGAAATATCTATGCCGGCAAACTGCAGGTAGAACCCTCTGCTACTTTCAACGGTCAATGCCATATGGGGGCCAATATTGTAGAGATGCCAAACAATGAATCAGCCGTCACCGTCGCCGCAGCGAAATAACAACAAAGAACTACTCCGGTATGCAGGCCTTGGCACTCAGCTGCTGGCAGCTATCGGAATCGCTGTATTTGCCGGAATCAAAGCGGATAAATGGCTGCATACCTTTCCATTGCTGTCTTGTGTCTTACCTTTGGTCGTCCTGTCGGCACTGTTTTATAAACTGTTCCGGGAAACCAGCAGGTCCGATAAAAAATGAACAGATCACTGTTGCAACCTATTCGTCCTTTGTTTTTGGTATTTATCCTTGTCAATGCACTGGCCCTGACCGCCAAATCCCTGCTGGAGAAATACCATTTCAACCAGGAACTGCTGATCCTCGGTAACCTGCTCCTGTTTGTGGTGATCCTGGTTTCCTACCTGATCACCTATCGTTCACTCCATTCGTCCAATTCTCAGGCTTTTATACGCGCCATGTACGGCAGTTTCCTGATTAAGTTTTTTATCCTGGCTATTGCGGCTTTTACATACATAATGATCGCCAAAAAGGAGGTGAATAAACCCGGACTGGCCGTGTGTGCACTGTTGTATATCATCTATACGGCCATCGAGATCAGGGCCCTGATGTCAACACTTAAAAGAATGAAGCAGCAGTCGCATGCCTAAAAAAGAAGTCCCTGTCAATCACCTCGAACAATTTCTTCCACCGGGTACGGGGGAAGCAGTGCTGCATTACCTCCATGAATACAAAGTTCACCTGACCATTGCCCGTGAACGAAAGAGTATTTTAGGGGATTACCGCCACCGGACGCATCAGCAGAATCACCGCATCAGCGTAAACGGCAACCTCAATCCCTATGCCTTCCTCGTCACACTGCTGCATGAAATTGCCCATCTCCTAACGTTTGAACAATATGGCAACCGGGTGAATGCACATGGCCGGGAGTGGAAATCAGTTTTCGGAAAATTATTGCATCAGTTTGTACAAAACCAGGT
>CAZLRY010000180.1:4576-6609 GCA_964561675.1 uncultured Chitinophaga sp. | reverse complement strand
GGTCCGCTGACCAATGATGATAACCTGCTGGACCAGGTAAAAACCGGAAAAGTGGGCTCTATGCTGAATGTGACCGGGGTAAAAAGAACCCGGGAGTTACAGGAACTGGCCCTGCAATCGCGATTGAAAATACCAATGCTTTTCGGACAGGATGTGATTCATGGTTTCCGCACCATTTTCCCCATTCCATTGGGGGAAGCGGCCAGCTGGGACCTGAAAGCAATGGAAGATGGGGCACGCGTAGCGGCTACCGAAGCCAGTGCGGCCGGGGTACACTGGACTTTTGCCCCGATGGTGGATATTGCCCGCGATCCCCGCTGGGGTCGGGTGATGGAAGGAGCTGGTGAAGATACCTACCTCGGTTCCCTTATTGCCAAAGCCCGGGTGAAAGGTTTTCAGGGAACAGGATTCGGAGATACCAGTGCCGTGATGGCCTGCGCCAAACACTTTGCCGCGTATGGGGCGGCCGTTGGCGGACGGGATTATAACAGCGTAGACATGAGTCTGCGTCAGTTACATGAAACCTACCTGCCACCTTTTAAAGCAGCGGTGGAAGCAGGGGCGGCCACGTTCATGAATTCATTCAATGATATCAATGGCATACCAGCCACGGGTAATAAATATATTCAGCGCGATATTTTAAAAAGAGACTGGAAGTTTAATGGTTTTGTGGTGAGTGACTGGGGCAGTATCGGGGAGATGATCAATCATGGTTATTCCAAAGACAGCAAGGAAGCCGGTATGCAGGCCGCCAATGCGGGGAGTGATATGGATATGGAAAGCCGGAGTTATACCAAATACTTATCGGCCCTGGTGAAAGAAGGGAAAGTGAAAATGGCCGTGATCGATGATGCGGTACGGCGGATCCTGCGCAAGAAATTTGAAATGGGATTATTTGCCGATCCGTATAAATTCTCCAATGAAAAAAGGGAGCAAACACAATGGAATAATCTGCAACACCGGGTGGTGGCCCGTGATATGGCGAAGAAAAGTATTGTCTTATTAAAAAATGAAAAACAGGTATTACCCATCAGTAAACAAACCGGCAGCATTGCGCTGATCGGTCCTTTTGTAAAAGCAAAAAGTGATCACCTCGGTTTCTGGAGCTATGACTGGCCCGATGATTCCACCCGGATCGTTTCTTTATGGGAAGGGGTGAAATCAAAAGTAGCTCCCTCCACTAAAATGCTTTATGCCAAAGGATGTGGCATAACAGAGCTGGATAAAACCGGTTTCGCCGAAGCAGTAGCAACGGCCCGGAAAGCCGATTATGTAATCCTGACCATTGGTGAAACCCGCGATATGAGTGGGGAAGCCAAGAGCCGCAGCAGTATTCAATTACCCGGTGTGCAGGAAGATCTTGTAAAAGAAATTGTGGCCCTGGGTAAGCCTACGGTCGTTATGATCAGTGCCGGTCGTCCATTGGTGTTTAACTGGACCGCGGATCATGCGCCCGCTATTCTTTATACCTGGTGGCTGGGTACCGAGGCCGGTAATGCCATGGCCGATGTGCTCTTTGGAGATTATAATCCTTCCGGTAAACTACCGATGAGTTTCCCGCGCACCGAGGGACAGATTCCCATTTATTACAATCATTACAATACCGGTCGTCCGGCAAAGAATGACAGTGACCGCCACTATCGGTCTGCTTATACGGATCTTTCCATTTACCCGAAATATGCATTCGGACATGGACTGAGTTATTCCAATTTTGACTACAGCGATATCACACTCAGTGCGCCTTCCTTTACCGCCAATCAAAGTCTCACCGCTACGGTTACATTGACGAATAAAAGTAACCGGCCGGGAACAGAAACGGTACAGCTTTATATCCGGGACATGACGGGTTCTGTAGTACGACCGGTAAAGGAATTAAAAGGTTTCCAGCAGGTATATCTGAAAGAAGGTGAATCAAAAGTCATCAGCTTTACCCTTACCGCCAATGATCTCCGGTTTTACAACGATCAGTTACAGTACATCTATGAGCCGGGTGAGTTTAAATTATTCATCGGCAGCAGTTCGGATCAGGTGAA
>CAZLRY010000180.1:0-4476 GCA_964561675.1 uncultured Chitinophaga sp. | reverse complement strand
TAGCCGGATTGCTGCTGCTGTTGCTGCTGCATTTGTTCCTGCATACGGCTTTGCATTTCACGAAATCCTTTTTTGATTTTCCGGGTGGCGATAAAGACCGGTATCACCAGTTTGAAAATAAACTGGTAAAGGATGTATAAACCTATCGCCATTAAAACGTACTTCATCGGACTGTAAAGATAATAAGGGCCTGTTTCCGGTTACCGGCTTTTCGGGTCCATTTACCGATTTATTAACGGGTTGGTTTTCACGAATTGTATTTGGGACGAACCGGGTAAATCCCTTACATTTGCATTGGAATTAGACGATTGAAGGGAACGGTGCCGTTCCCTTCTTCTTTTATATACCCATGAGCAACGAAACACAAATAAAGGCTTTAGAGCAGAAGGTCCTCGCACTGATCAGCGAAGAGCCCGACCATTTCCTGGTGGATATCCGGATCAAACCGACCAACAATTTTAAGATATATATTGATGGTAATCAGGGTATTAGCGTGGAAAAACTGGTTAGTTACAACCGCAAGTTGTACAAGCAGCTGGAAGAAGAAGGGCAGTATCCGGAGGGCGATTTTTCACTGGAATTATCCTCCCCGGGACTGGATGAGCCCCTGAAACTGCACCGGCAATACCTGAAAAATGTGGGTCGTTTTGTGGAAGTGGTGAACCTTGACGGAACTAAAGCGGAGGGGAAACTGCTCAGCGCCACCGATGATGAAATTGTGGTGGAAGAAATAAAAGGGAAGGGGAAAAAGGCTACGACCGTGCTGCATACACTTCCCTTCAGCCAGATAAAAACAACAAAAATTCAAATTAAATTTTAATCAAACCGGATTACAAAATTTTGAGCTATGTCAAGTATTAACCTGATCGACGCATTCCAGGATTTTAAAGATGCGGAAAATATTGACCGCCCCACGATGATGAAAGTGGTGGAAGATGTTTTTAAAACCCTCTTGCGTAAAAAATATGGCAGTGATGATAATTTCGACGTGATCGTGAATGCCGAGAAAGGAGACCTTGAAATTATCCGCCGCCGGATGATTGTGGAAGATGGACAAGTGGAAGATCCCCTGGCGCAGGTGGGTTATTCCGATGCGGTTAAAATCGAACCTGACTTTGAAGTCGGGGAGGAATTATATGAAGAGATTGACCTGCTGGATTTCGGCCGCCGCGCGATCCTGGCTGCCAAACAGACCCTTGCCAGCCGGATCAGCGACCTGAAGAAAAATGTACTGGCTAAAAAATATGGCGACCGTATCGGTGATATCATCAGTGCCGAAGTATACCAGGTATGGAAAAAGGAAATCCTCCTGCTGGATGAGGAAGGCAATGAACTGATTCTCCCTAAGAGCGAGCAGATCCCCCAGGATTATTTCAAAAAAGGCGAAAATATCCGGGCCGTTGTGGCCAGGGTGGATATGAAAAATAATAATCCGGTAATCATTCTGTCCCGTACTTCTCCTGATTTCCTGGCGAAATTGCTGGAAATCGAAGTGCCTGAAATCTTTGACGGACTTATTGTGATCAAAAAGATCGTGCGTGATCCGGGTGAAAGAGCGAAAGTGGCCGTTGAATCTTACGACGACCGTATTGACCCCGTAGGTGCCTGCGTGGGTATGAAAGGTAGCCGGATCCATGGTATCGTGCGCGAATTGAAAAATGAGAACATCGACGTAATTAACTATACCAGCAATATTCAGTTGCTGATCCAGCGTTCGCTGACACCGGCTAAGATCACCAGTATGGAACTGGATAATGAAGCCCATCATGCGAATGTTTACCTCAAGCCCGACCAGGTATCCCTGGCTATCGGCCGCCGCGGTGTGAATATCAAACTGGCATCAGAATTGACCGGCTATGAGCTGGATGTATACCGTGATAATGAAGGTGAAGAAGAAGAGTTCGATATCGACCTGGAGGAATTCAGCGATGAGATCGAAACCTGGATCATTGATGAACTGAAGCGGGTGGGTTGTGATACAGGACGCAGTGTGCTGAACCTGACACCGGAAGAACTGGAACGTCGTACAGACCTCGAGAAAGAAACGATCGCTGATGTACGCAGGATCCTGAAAGAAGAATTTGAGAAAGAATGAGCATTGTCATAACAGTCCGGTAGAGTTATAAAGGTCATATAACTCAACTGGCAGCCTTGACCCATACAGCTCGTTTGAATGATATGACTAGTTTGACCTATTTGACCGTTTTGATTTAAAAAACATTAATGGCAGAATTAAAACTTCCACGATTATTAGCTGCGGCTAAAGAATTTAACGTAGGACAGGACACGATCATCGATTTCCTGATCGGGAAAGGATTCCCGAAGGACGACCTGAAGCCCACTTCAAAGCTGTCTGAGGACATGTACCGTGCCCTCCAGCAGGAGTTCCAGGGAGACAAGGCCGCAAAGATGAAGAGCGATCAGCTGGAATTGCCTAAAGGCAGTCAGCCCGATGCAAAAAAGAAAAAGGAAGAGGAAGAAATCAGCTTCAAGAAAGAAGAGAAAGCTCCTGCAAAGGCCGCAAAGAAAGAAGAAGAAGTGAAACCCGCCGTGGCGGCTGTAGCTGAAGAGAAACCGGTGAAGGAAGAAGTGAAGGAAACGGCACCTGAACCCGCACCTGAAGTGGAGAAAGCAGCGGAAGAGCCCGCCAAACCTGAAACAACAGGAATTGAAGGCCCCAAGGTCGTTACAAAGATCGACCTCTCTGCGATTGACTCCTCCACTCGTCCCAAGAAGCTGGTAAAAGCTAAGAAAGAAGAAGCAGCTCCTGCAGCAGAGGAAGCCAAGCCTGTAGCCAAGCCCAAGCTTAAAAAGAAAGAGGAAGAAGTGGTGGCTGAAGTACCGGTGGTGGAACCTACGCCTGTGGAGGAAGCACCGGTGGCCGAAGAGCAGCAGGCTGCTGTGATTGAAAATATTGAAGTAGAAAAACTGACAGGTCCCAAGATCCTCGGCAAGATTGAACTGCCGGTGGACAATGATACCCGTCCGGTGAAAGACGAGAAGAAAAAACGGAAGCGTATCCCGATTGAGAAAAAAGACAACAAACGGGAAATCTTCATTAATAAAGAAGAAGACAAACGTCCGGGTGGCGGCGCTGGCGGATTCCAACGTGGTCGTGGTGGTGCTGCAGGCGGCCCTCACCGTGGCGGTCCCCGTCCTGTACTTGGACGTCGGGAAGATAAACTCATTGATGAGAAAGAAATTCAGCGGAAGATCCAGGAAACACAGGCTAAACTCTCTGGCGGTGGTGGTAAAGGCAAGAGCCTGAAAGCCAAACACCGCAGGGAAAAACGCCAGGAAATGGCGGATGCCATGGGCGATGCCGTTGATAACAAACTGCAGGTAACGGAATTTATCAGCGTGAGCGAACTCGCCAACCTGATGGATGTAAGTTTCGCGGAAGTGATCAGCAAGTGTATGAGTCTCGGTATCATGGTGTCGATCAACCAACGTCTTGATGCGGAAGTAATCGAACTCGTGGCCAGTGAATTCGGTTTCGATGTGGAATTCATCGATATGGAGAAGCAGATGGAAATGGAAGAGGAAGAAGACCAGGATACGGAAGATGAACTGCAGTTCCGTTCCCCGATCGTTACGATCATGGGTCACGTTGACCATGGTAAGACTTCATTACTTGACTATATCCGGAATGCGAATGTGGTAGCTGGTGAGGCGGGTGGTATCACCCAGCACATTGGTGCTTACCAGGTAGAGTTGCAGAATGGAAAAGAAATTACCTTCCTCGATACACCCGGTCACGAAGCGTTTACCGCGATGCGTGCCCGTGGTGCGAAAGTGACGGATATCGCGGTGATCGTAGTGGCAGCGGATGACGCCGTGATGCCACAGACCCGTGAGGCCATCAGCCACGCACAGGCGGCTGGTGTACCGATGATCTTTGCGATCAACAAGATCGATAAGGACGGCGCCAATTCACAAAAGATTTATGAACAGCTTTCGCAGATGAACATCCTGTTAGAAGAATGGGGTGGTAAATTCCAGAGCCAGGAAATATCAGCTAAGAAAGGATTGAATATTGACAAATTACTCGAAAAAGTATTGCTGGAAGCAGAGATACTGGACCTGAAAGCCAACCCTGACCGGGAAGCTACCGGAACCATCATTGAAGCCTCCCTCGATAAAGGACGTGGATACGTGGCCACCTTGCTGGTGGAAAACGGAACCCTGCGCCATGGTGATCTGATCGTGAGTGGTCAGTACTACGGTCGCGTGAAAGCCATGTTCAACGAACGGAATAAGAAAGAAGATGAGGCCGGACCTTCTGCACCTGCAGTAGTACTCGGATTAAACGGTGCCCCCCAGGCCGGTGAGAAATTCAAGGTCTATGCCGATGAGGCAGAAGCCAAGGAAATCGCCAACCGCCGGGCACAGATCCTGCGCGAACAGGGTATCCGGACCAAGAAACATATTACCCTGGATGAGATCGGTCGCCGTCTGGCACTGGGTAGCTTCAAG
>CAZLRY010000179.1:0-6664 GCA_964561675.1 uncultured Chitinophaga sp. | reverse complement strand
GGTTCCATGCCCGCTCCGTTATCTTTTATGATCAGCTGAACCTGGGACTGCTTTATCCGGAGAATGATATCCACCCGGGTAGCCCTGGCGTATTTAATAATATTCGTGCATTGTTCCTGGGCAATCCGGTACAGTGCAATCTTACGTTTATCATCCATCAGTTCTTCGTTGAACCCTTTACGACTGAAGGACACTTTTATAGGTTGCTGGTAGAACATGCCATGGGCCAGGCTTGACAATTGTTTCGGCAGGCTCATCAGTTTCATATCCGGCGTTGCCAGTGAGTGAGACAGTTTCCTGTTTTCCTCTATTGCCCGCTGGATATTCTGGATGCTGTTATCCAGCACATCTCTGTATTTCTCCGGGTCTTCAGCGACTACTGAAAGAATCAGTTTGGTACCAACCAGTATCTGGTTAACATTATCATGCAGTTCCTGTCCGAGGAAATTCCTTTCCTTCTCCTGTGCATCAAGGGCCGTTTCGGTAATCCGGACCTGCTCCCCTCTTTCCCGTTCTTTCAGTTCCTGTTCCAGCTTCCTTTTTTCCGTTATATCACTCCGAATGGCCAGAAACTGTGTAGGTTTTCCATTTGTATCAAGGAAGGGCACGATGGTGGTGTCTGCCCAGTGAAGACTGCCGTCCTTTGCTTTGTTGCAGACTTCCGCTTTCAGCACATTACCCGACTTAATGGCGAGCCAGAATTTTTTCCAGAAATCACCGGCATGTATACCCGAATTCAGGATATTATGATTCACCCCGATGATCTCCTTTTTCGAATAGCCATATAACCGTTCAAAATTATCATTCACATGGGTGATATTGCCGGCAGGGTCAGAAAATGAAACGATCGTTGCCTGATCAATGGCATACTTATAGGCCGAAATTTCCTTTATACTTTCCTGTAATGCCTGTTCTGCTTTCTTCCGGTCGGTTATATCCCTCCAGACCGTATAAAACAATTGCCGTCCTTTAACAAAGATCGGGGTCAGCATCACTTCGACCGGGAAATCGCTGCCATCCGCTTTCCGGTGAATCCATTCAAAGCGGTTAAACCCGTTTTCCAGGGCTTCATTAATCAGCCGTTTGGCTTTAACAGAAGACAACTCCCCATCCGGCTGTTTTTTCGGAGAGAGTTTCCATGGAGGCTGTAGCAGGAATTCATCCCGGGAAGAATAGCCCAGTAAGGATACGGTGGCATCATTACAATCAATAAAGTTCCGGCCATCCAGCAGCAAGATGGCTTCATTTGACTCATGGAATAAGCGGTTAAACGCTTCTTCGCTTTCCACGAGTTCCTGCTGGGTTCTTTTGAGTGTGGTAATATCAGTACCCATACCTACTATACAGGGAATACCCTCGTAGATAAGCGCCATGGAGTTAATATAGATCGGTACTTTTCGTTTGTCCTTGGTAGTGAGTACCACATCCACTCCGGGGAGCGCTTCATGAAAATGATGATGGAGCCGCTCTTTTACTTTTTCCTTATCCTCTCCGTCATAAAAGTCAAGCGGGTGCATCTGCCGGATCTCAAATGCATTATAGCCGGTGATGGTCTCGAAATTCTTATTCCAGCGGAGAAATTTTCCATCCCGGGTGTAGAGATAGAAAAGACCCGGCATTTTCTGGATCAGGGAATCCGACAGCATTTTTTCAAACTGCAGTTTTTCTTCAATCAGTTTCTGCTGGGTAATATCCACATAAGCCCCGATCACCCGGACCGGTTGTCCCTCTTCATTCCGGATTACATAGGCCCTGTCGAGCACGGTTCCCCAGGTATTATCGGACAACTGGTAACGGAAACTATCCTGCCATGAATCCACCTGGTTTTTGCGAATCCTTTTGAGGCGGCTGACGATTTTGTCCCGGTCATCCGGGTGCACTTTACGGATCCAGTCCGGAAGGGGCGGTACGGGACCGGAGGGATCATAGCCCATCATGGTAAAGTAAGCCTCATTCCACCACATCGTATCATTTATGATATCCCATTCCCATACTGCATCATTCGTTGCCTTGGAAAGCAATTGTATCCGTTCGTTGAACTGGCGGATCTGTCCTTCATTTCTCCGGTAATCACTGATATCATGAAAGATCAGGCTGATCATCTTCTTATCACCTGCATCAAACAAAACCGATGAAGAAAACAAAACAGGGAATCTTGATCCGTCTTTACGGATCAAATAGATTTCACTGATGGCATAGCCATGTTCTTTTCTCTTCAACAGGTGTGCAGCCCATGACGGGTCGTCCATATCCACCAACCCAACTCTGCCACGTGCATTCATTTCCTCTTCCGTCATTCCAAACATCTGCTGGGCAGACTGATTTGCCGATACCACTCCGCCTTCTTCGGTACCGATAATAATTCCGTCCATACTCCGGTCAAAGAAAGCCCTGAGTTTATTTTCACTTCCCTGCAATTTTATCCGGGCGTTGCGCTCTTCATGAATGTCCCTGAAGTTGATGGAAATCACTTCCACGTCCTTAATATGAAGCAGATTAGAGAATGTACTTTCAATATAATGCCAGTCCCCGTCCTTATAGCGGAACCGGTATTGGGTGGTTATCACTTTTCCGGGGACCCGGATCAGTTCATCTAACAACGCCAAAAGACCAGGCAGATCTTCCGGATGTGTGAAAGAATCGGGATCGATTCCCAGGATTGGGTCATCCAGGTAACCGGTGATCCGGCGGGCAGAGTCGCTGACAAATTTAAATTTGAAGTTTTTATCCAGAAGTATGATTCCGCTTGAGGAATTCTCAGCGATTTCACGGAACAATGTTTCACTTTCTGCCAGACGGATCTGGGCATCCCGGCGTTGGGTAATGTCAATAAAGGAGCCAAACATACAGGCGGGTGTTCCCTTATCGTCGAGAATTACATTGGCGGCAAATTCAACAGGGAAAAGCGATCCATCCACCCGTTTGGCCATATCCTCACCACGGGCAGCCCCTTCTGTACGAAGTTTTGCCATGGACTGATATACAACATCCCCATGGAAGACTTCAGCCAGATTTTTTCCAATCAGTTCTTCACTGCTTTTGGCTCCCCACATTTTCACAATTGCAGAATTCACATAGGTGATATTCCCTTCCAGGTCAGCCATCCCGATTCCGCTAAGTGTACCCTCTATGGCCAGGCCTTTTAGACGGAGCTCACTTTCCTTCTGTACCCGGTCTGTAATATGTTCATGAATCCCGATAATGCGTTTGGCTTTCCCGGCTGCATCACGATCCGTCACTTTACCGGTAAACCGGAACCATTTCAATTCACCATTGCGGCAAACAACCCTGAATGTGGCATCCAGTGAAGGAATGGTTCCTTTGAGCGTTTGTATAAATTTTTGAACGGTTGCCTCGCGGTCTTCTATATTGATGGCATTCAGCCAAAAATCCGGGCGGGCCAGGTCGGTTTCGTGCTGATAACCGGTCTGTTCGCGGGTTTTGGCAGAAATGAAAGCGGTGTTCATTTCAAAGTTCATTTCCCAGACCCCGAGTTCACTGGTATCCAGGGCCAGTTTCCAGCGAAGTTCATTTTCCTTGATGGTATTTTCCGCCAGCTTACGTTCGCTGATGTCCCGCATAAACGAAACATAACTACTGGCCGTCAGCCGGCGGGTGGTGGTTTCGATAAATATTCCACGACCATCCTTCCGTCTGAAATAACGTTCATTGGTTACGGTTATTCCCATCGCCAGTTTTTCATAACGGGGAGGATTCTGCTGTAACTCATCGGGAAAAGTGATATCCGTAACTTTCATCTGTAAAAACTCTTCTTTGGAGTATCCGAATAATTCGGTCATCCGTTTATTTACCCCGATATAACTATCGCTTTTCACATCATAAAAGCAAACCCCGTCTGCCCCTTCTTCAAAAAGAGTACGGTACCTGAATTCACTCTCCATGAGCTCCATCTCCATTTGCTTACGCGAGCTGATATCCCGGCCTATGATCAACATCCGGTCTCCACTGAGCATTTTCGAATTCAGTTCCGCATGGAAAATGGTTCCGTCCTTACGCCGCACTTTTCGCTCCTGCAAAATGGATTCATGATTGAGTAACTCCGCCATCCGGATGGGCGGATCACCGGGTCCGATCACCAATAAACTGAAAATATTTAGCCCGGTCAGTTCCTGCCGGGAATAACCGGTCATTTTCTCCGTCATTGTATTGACATCCAGGCAACGCCCGCTGAGGTCTGCGATGATAATCGCATCCGCCGCCTGTTCAACCAGCGAACGGTATTGCTGCTCACTCCTGACCAGTTGCTCTTCTGCCAGTTTCTGCGTTGTAATATCCCGGTAATAAACCGAAACCCCTTCCGGTGAGGGATAAATAAAATCTTCGAACCATTTATTCCGCGTGGAATAAAATAATTCAACCCGCATCGGTTGCTGGGTTTCCATGGCCTTATGCAGACTGTGAAAAAAGGGTTCTGTCACCACATCCGGAAAAACATCCCAAATACATTTCCCGATAAGTTCACCGGCGGAAAAACCATGTAATTCTTCTGCCTTACTGTTGATATAGGTATATTTCCAGTCCTTATCCAGGGCCATGAAAGCATCAGTGACCCGCTCAAAAGCCTGGTTTATTCCATTGTCTGCTTTTACTGATGTTTCAAAACCGAGTGTTACGTTTTCCCTGACAGTACCCATTACACCAATCACCTGCTTATCATCCCGTAGCGGGCGAAGTTCCATCAGGAAACCTTTACTGATATTGGTGCAGACCCATTCAAAAAAAACACGTTCACCGGCCAGGGCCCGGTATAAGTTTTTCCGGAAATCTTTCAATTGGGAGTCGGTCAGGTGATCAGTGAGGGATGTGGGTGGACGTTGATCGGCTGTCACTTTTCCACAAAGTGTCATACAGGCTTTATTCTGCCAGGTAAATTCACCACGGGCGTCAAACATACAGATAGCATCACCTATTGCATCGAGCATAAGGGGGTATAGGGAACCCTGTTCTGATACAGTGGCTACCTCAGTTAATTGCTCCGGTGGGTTGACGCGTGGACCTGTTGGCATAATGTTGGCAGTACAAAAAGCAGTTCAGTCTTAATTTAATCATAAACCCTGAAAACCTGATATATACGTGCAGGTAATAAGGACGTCTTCGTATTTTATTTACTAAATGATAATAGTAAACCCTTATTTCTGTTTCAATAGTAAAATAATAGCTCATATGATATTTTCAAATTTCCAGGAATAAATGATCTGAAAAATGCGGCAGTAGCGAACCGTTTTTTATATGCAACTATTCATTACCGTTAGTTACATTGTTACTAATTTTAAAACCCCGTTTTTAATGCGGCCCCTGCCCGTTTTCCAGGGTCCGTCTGTTTTAAAGTTTCCGCTATACAGAAAAAACCAATCCGATAATCAGAGATATCCTTTTCTCTATTCACAACCTGTGAATAAGTAAGTGCAGGTAATTACAGTATTGCTGATTAATATTGGATATGAAGGGCAGGCTTCTGTAAAGGCACAGAAGACGCAACTAATCCGGTACCGCCCTTTTGCCGGCTTTGCGAAACATAAACCGAAGCAATTGACAGACACTATCATTAACCTGGAGACCGTAAACCCTATTGAATTTTTTGGTGTTAACAACGGTAAACTCGACATCCTCAAAAAGAAATTCCCCCTGCTGAAAATCCTGTCCCGTGGAACCCAGCTGAAACTGAGCGGTGCACCGGAGCAGATTGAAAATGCACGGGAAAAAATCTCCCTGATTGTTACTTATCTCGAACGGAACGGGCACATGAGCCAGAACTATTTTGAGCAGATACTGGGAGGCGACGATGCAGAAGTCATTGACCATTTTAAAGAAAAAAACCCCAACGAAGTACTGGTCTTTGGCCCGAATGGCAAATCTGTCAGGGCCCGCACAGCCAACCAGAAAAAGCTGGTGCAGGAAGCCGAGAAAAATGATATCGTTTTTGCCATTGGACCTGCAGGTACCGGTAAAACCTATACTGCAGTAGCCCTGGCGGTACGGGCACTTAAGAATAAACAGGTCAAAAAGATCATCCTCACCCGTCCGGCTGTGGAAGCCGGAGAAAGCCTGGGTTTCCTGCCAGGTGATCTCAAGGAGAAAATCGACCCCTACCTGCGTCCCTTATATGATGCATTGGATGACATGATCCCGGCTGACAAACTGGGCTATTATATGACTACCCGCACGATTGAGATTGCCCCGCTGGCCTATATGCGTGGACGAACCCTTGATCATGCCTTTATCATACTGGATGAGGCCCAGAATGCCACAGACCTTCAATTAAAAATGTTTCTCACCCGTATCGGTTCCAATGCCAAAGCCATCATTACCGGAGATATGACCCAGGTAGATCTGCCGCGTAATCAGCGCAGTGGTTTGTCCACTGCCGTGCGCATCCTGCAGAATATTGACGGCATCGGCCATATCGAACTGGATGAAGAAGATGTGGTCAGACACCGCCTGGTGAAACAGATCCTGAGGGCGTACACGAAAGAGCATGAGAAAGACGAAAGAAATCATTGATGATACAGGTCCCGGTAAACCGGGACCTTTTTTTTGCCAGGGAATTGCCTGTGGCCAAGGGCGGCCACGAATGACACAAAAAATACAGAAAGGCGGCCACGGATGACGCAAAAAATACAGAAAGGCAGGCCACGGATAACAC
>CAZLRY010000178.1:0-6714 GCA_964561675.1 uncultured Chitinophaga sp. | reverse complement strand
AGGCACTGGATGGACAACTGATCACCAACAGACTGGACCTTGTACCCAAACTGGCAAATGGAGAAATATTAAGTGATACTGAAAATGATGTACTGAAGATCGTGGTGGTGAACCGGTACCAGGAGGCACCGGTGGCCAAAGCCTTTATCAAAGGATTCGGATTGAAACAGGGTGCCCTTGCCTCTTCCGTTGCACATGACAGTCATAATATCGTGGCCGTGGGAGTGGATGATGAAAGTCTTTGCCGGGCCGTGAACCTCGTGATTGCCGAACAAGGTGGTCTGAGTGCCGTGGGCCTTGGACAGGAACTGGTGCTTGGTCTGCCCGTAGCCGGGCTCATGAGCAACGGCGATGGCTATGAAATTGCCGATGCCTATACCCGGCTTGACCAGTTCACTAAGAACGAACTCGCCTCTACCCTTGCCTCGCCCTTTATGACCCTTTCCTTTATGGCTTTACTGGTGATTCCGCATTTGAAGCTGAGTGATAAGGGGTTGTTTGATGGGGATGGGTTTGAGTTTGTGGGGTAGTGCGTACCCCACAAACCCTGTAGTATTATAACAGCAACTTTTTAACAAACTTAACTACTGTAGTTAGGTATTCGACAATAACACCGCATCCAGGTCTTCCCCGGGTTGTGCTATAATTTTCTGTTCAACCGCATCCCATTCTATTCTTCTTCCCAATTTATAAGCCAGTCCTCCCATATGGGCTGAAATGGCTTCTTCAAACCCTTCTTTGATGGAACAACTGGGGGTGCCCCCGTTCCGGATACAACTCAGCCATTCCCTTAAATGAAGAAAAGTGGAATCAACCCGTTTGCCATCCCGGTAGGTCCACAACAATCCCTTGTTGGCGAAATATTTTGCCGTGGCAGAAGTAACCGCATCGGTTCCGTTCACGGCCGGGTCATATTGATAAATCGGAACGCCAGCCTCGATACGCTGCTCTTTAATCAACTCGGCATATTTTGTTGATCTAGGATCAGCATATACAGTAATCCGGTTTCCCAGATCCATGCTACCATCATGGCCCATCAATACCGTCCCTCTGTCAAACTGGTTGCCTAAAGTGGCGCTGTATACGAAGGTCATCCCCTTCTCTTTTCCGGCTGCCTGGCTTCCGCCAGTACTGAAATCCGGAAACTCCATATTTACATGCATGACATCCGGCACATTTCGCCCGTCGCGGTGGGTATAGATACCACCTGAAGCAGTTACGGTCTTTGGAATTCCCATCTTCAGGATACAGTTAATCCGGTCGTAATCGTGTGTCATTAAATCCCCTGACAAGCCAGATCCATAAGCCCACCATTTACGCCAGCGGAAAAAATGTTCGAGATTAAAAGGTTCCCTTGGCGCATTCCCCAGGAAAAGATCCCAGTCAATAGTTTTGGGACTGGCCGACTCCGCTATTTCATATTGCCAGGCACCGTTATCATCATTCCGGTTGGTATTGGTTTGAACCAATGACACGTGACCGAGAATATTCTTTTTAATAACATCCTGGGCTGTCAGGAAACTCTGTGTTTGCCGGTGCTGGTGCCCTACGGCAAAAACTGTTTTGGGGTTTTTTAACACCGTATCCCGTAAAAGATAGGTCTCCGCGATATTATGGGTCATTGGTTTTTCAACATATACATGTACCCCGGCATTTAATGCTTCGATAGAAATAGGGGCATGCCAATGGTCAGGGGTGGCAATAATAACCGCATCCACTTCCCCGCTGTTGATCAGTTCAGTATGTGTACGAAAGCGTTTGATTTTATTATCGCCGCTGTTAAAGGATGTCAATGCGTTTTCCGCCCGCTGATCAAATACATCACAGATGGCTGCCAGCTTCACATTCAGATTTTCCTGTGCCTTGAAATCGGCGAGCCTGGTGTCTTTTGGATTTTTAGCGAGGTTATCACTCATATCCTTCAGCCATCCTGTGGAAGCAAAACCTAGTGCCCGGCAAAGCTGTTCGCCACGGATACCAAAACCAATAATACCAATACGTAGTGGTTTGCCGCTCATGGGGCCGGAAGCGGGGGGAGGGGAAGCTTTAATATTCAATGTTTCAAGCAGAAATTGTTTTTCGCGTATAGCAGAACCAGCCAGGTTGGCACCTGAATACCATACTGCACCAACCAATGGAATTCCGCCAAGGGTTTTTAAAATATCCCGCCTGTTCCACTTTTTAAAATGGTTATTATCGTTTGACATGGTGTTTAATTTAAAGTTGAGTTAACCTTTTTCCGGGAGAATATTGTTGCCAGACCAAATACCGTGGTCAATGGGAACTGAAATACGACAAAAAGAGCTGCCATCTCTATCAGGTTTTTATTCACCACCCAATAACTACCTTCTGCCGGTCCTTGCGGCAATCCTGGAAAAGGAGGATGTGCCAGGTAGTACAGTAGTAACAACAACATTCCCGCGATACAACCCCAGCGCACTTTTATCCCGATGAGCAGACTGATACCCACGGCTATCAGGCCGATAATATTCAGGTAGTCAATGGCCGATATCATGGAATTACCGGCGAGCCAGGCAAAAAAGGGTTTTAAAATTGAGGCGCTGAGTAAATAGCCCTTTGAGGTCCAGGATGGATTATAGGCCTTTATTACCCCTTCATAGAGGAAATGCCAGCCAATTAAAATCCGGAGCAGTACCAGTGCGTAACCCTGTACGGCCGTTAATTTCGGAGTATTCATACTGATTGTGTTTTAT
The DNA here is from genome assembly GCA_964561675.1 of uncultured Chitinophaga sp. Lineage (GTDB taxonomy): Bacteria > Bacteroidota > Bacteroidia > Chitinophagales > Chitinophagaceae > JJ008. The sequence continues at coordinate 4,000 of CAZLRY010000178.1, read as the reverse complement.
ATTAATAGTCCAACCTGATCTGATTGCTTTTTTATTCCCTTCTTATAAACTCCCTTTATTGCTCACCGCCACATGATTATATTTTACTGCAGCACTTCCACGTTCTCTTCAAACCCCTTTGACATGTAGGTTTTCGAAATACCTTTTTCATCATAAATAAATAATACCTCCAGACCCAGGTTTTTATTATCATCTAAAAACTGCTTCGCTTTATCCAATCCCATCACCATAAATGCGGTAGCATAGGCATCCGCGGTCATACAATTTCCGGCAATCACGGTAGCACTGAGCAAATTATTCCTGGCCGGATACCCGGTAAACGGATTAATAATATGGGTATACTTATTCCCGTCTTCGATATAAAATTTTTTATAGTTCCCGGAAGTGGCCAATGACTTGTCTTTTATCTTAATCAACACATTGTTTAATGTCCCGCCTTCTGCCATGTTTTCATCGGGTTGCTCAATACCTACGGTCCAGTAACTGTCGTCAGACTTCTTCCCTTTTGCCCTTAACTCCCCTCCCACTTCCACCAGATAGTGGCGTATTCCTTTGCTCTCAAGAAAAGAAGACAATACATCCACCGTGTAACCCTGGGCGATTGCATTAAAATCAAGCTTGATCTGCGGCATTTCTTTTACCAGTTTTCTATCGGTTAATCGTACCTTTTTATACCCGACAAACCGGAGCAGGCTATCAATCAGCGATTGAGTTACTTTTTCTTTTTTGGTAAACCCGAAACCATAGGCATTAATAACCGGTGCCACTGTTACATCAAACAGGCCCTTTGTTTTTTCCGAAACCTCCATGGATTTAGTAAATACATCTGAAAAGTAATCATCCGCCAGAACAGCGGTATCATTTCTGTTCATCTTCGAAATGACCGAACCGGGCTTATAAGTCGAAAGAGACAAGTCGATCTTTTTAAAAATAGAATCAATCGCTTCCCGGTAATTGGAATGCTGGCCGGCCAGGTAAGTTATATGATAGGTAGTGCCCTGGGCGGCTCCTGAAATCTGAATGGAATTTTTAAGTTCGCTTTTGCAACTTGCAAGCAGAAAAAGGACAACCGATGTAAAGAGTGTTAGTTTCATTACCAACTACTATCGCTGTAGTGTACGATGAATAATTGAACAACCCAATTCCAATCGCTCTATGGCACCTGCCACTTCTGGTAAATTCCAGGATCCGGTGATGCTATACGCTGACTAAAACAAATGTACAGTGCTCAGCCTATATTGCAAATGATTTTTAACCATACCAAAGGGCAGAAAAAATGGGAAGGCATCAGGAATCCGGGCATTTCACGTACCAGACAGACAAATTAGCACAAGCCGCAGATAATCCGGCTGTTCACTATCGACTATTGACTAGCAACTATCGGCTTTCTTGTCTCAATCCTCTTCCATTTCCAGCAACAAATTCACCACTCCTCCTTCGCTAAAAGCTTCGGAGGACAAGCATTACGTTAATCATCCTCTATTTCAAGCAATAAATTCACCACCAGCGCCGTCCACCCCGTCTGATGCGAAGCCCCCAGTCCTTTGCCGTTATCGCCATGGAAAAATTCATAGAAGAGGTGGTGTTCACGGAAATAATTCTCCGACCATTGAGTATGCTTTTGATCATGATACTGAAAGGCACCGTCCTTGTCTTTGTTTCGTTCAAAGAGTTTTAATAAGCGCTTTGTGAGTTCATTGGCGATCTGCTTCAGGTTGAGTTTATTACCTGAACCGGCCGGGAATTCATGGGTATAACTGTCGCCGTAGTAGTCGTAGTATTTGCGGAGCGAGTGAATGATCAGGTAATTCAACGGCAGCCAGATGGGGCCGCGCCAGTTGGAATTGCCGCCAAACATGGAGCTGGAACTCTCCCCCGGTTCATATTGAATACTGTACTCATTGCCCTTATAACTGAAGGTATAAGGCATTTCATGTATTTTGGATAAAGAACGGATGCCATAATCGGATAAGAACTCCGCTTCATCAAGCAGCCGTTTGAGCAGGTGCTCCATCCGGTCGCCGATCATGATGGCAAAGAGATAATTGCCCTCCGCATTCTTCTTATTGATATCGGAAATGATACGGGTGAGATCGGGCCGCGTGAGCCGGATCACTTCCAGCCGGGTATTGAATTGTTTGAGCTGTTCAAACAGCCCCCCGTGCATTACTTCCACTGCCAGCATGGGAATGATCCCCACCAGCGAGCGGATCCGGAGGCGTTCACTGCTGCCGTTTTCAAACTGGATGGCATCATAATAAAAAGCATCCTTATCATCCCAGAGCGAAATATCCTTCTTCCCGATATGGTGCATGGCCCAGCCGATATTCAGGAAGTGCCGGAAAAACTTGGCCGCGGATTCCTCATAGGCTTTATTATGCTCAGCCAGTTCGAGCGACATCCGCAACATATTGATTGAATACATGGCCATCCAACTCGTGGCATCGGCCTGTTGCAGTTTCTTGATCCCAGGTGGCATATGGTTGCGGTCAAATACCCCGATATTGTCGAGCCCGAGGAAGCCACCTTCGAAGATATCGGTACCATTGGCATCTTTCTGGTTCACCCACCAGGTGAAATTCATCAGGAGTTTCTGAAAAGCCCGTTCCAGGAAATCCCAGTCGGGTTTACCCGTTTTCTTTTTATCCGCTTCAAACACATACCATACGCCCCAGGCATGAACGGGTGGATTCACATCACTGAAATTCCACTCATAAGCAGGGATCTGTCCATTGGGATGCATGTAGTATTCCCGCAGCACCACGAGTAACTGCTGCTTGGCAAAATCCGGATCCACATGTACGAAGGTGGCCGCATGAAAGGCAAGGTCCCAGGCAGCAAACCAGGGATATTCCCATTTGTCCGGCATGGAAATAATATTCCGGCAGGTCAGGTGCTGCCAGTCTTTATTACGCTTGAAGTTGCGGACAGGCGCCGTTTCATCGGGCTCCCCATTGAGCCATTTATAAACATCGAGATAATAAAACTGCTTGGTCCAGAGTAAACCGCCGGCCGCACTGCGGAGTAAAGCCTTGTGCGCCGGGGATAATTTTTTGGGAGTGAGCTTGTCGAAATAATGATCGGTCTCTGCCTGCCGTTCTTCAAAGATCAGGTCAAAATCCACCCATGGATCTTCGAGTTGCTTTTTGCTCAGCCGGAAATGGAAACTGGTGGACTCTCCAGGCAGAATGGTTTCTTTCAACCAAATCGCCGCTTTCGTCCCGGTTCTGTCCGGATTGACCGTGGCGGCATTTTCTACGATATAATTATTAATCCCGTCTTTTACAAACGGGGTTTCATTCGGACGATGATACATCCGTTGGTTATTCGTCTCGTTATCACAGAAAAGCTGTTCGCCCCCCTGGTGATAAAAATAGAACTGACCGTTGCGGTTCGAATTGGTCTGAAGACAATGATCATTCAATGCGCTGATCGCTGGTTTATCGAAACGGGGATTATGCCGCCAGAAATTCCGGAACCAGAGCTGGGGTAGTACATGAATGGCCGCCGCTTCGGGACCACGATTATATACGGTGATCTTCATCAGCACATCGTTCACATCCCCTTTTGCATATTCAATATAACAATCAAAATACCGGTCCTCCCTGAATATCCCGGTGTCGAGCAGCTCGTATTCCGGGCTCAGCCGGTCCCGCTTATTCTCTTTCACCAGTTCCAGGTAAGGAAAAGCAGCCTGCGGGTACTTGTATAAAAACTTACAATAAGAATGGGTGGGAGAAGAATCCAGCTGAAAATAAATTTCTTTTACATCTTCGCCATGATTGCCTTCATTATTGGCGAGGCCAAAAAGCCGTTCTTTTAAAATGCTGTCCTTCCCGTTCCAGAATGCGGGGGCCAGGCAGAGAATCTGGTCGGAATCACAAAATCCTGCAATACCTTCTTCGCCCCATCGGTAAGTATAGCTGCGGGCCAGGTCGTGATTGATATAAGTCCAGGCATGTCCGTCCGGACTATAATCCTCCCGTACAGTGCCCCATTG